>JAQVKV010000090.1 GCA_028694545.1 Zavarzinia sp.
CGGGCGATCAGCCCGCCCAGATTCTTCGCGCCGCCCGCGATCAGCACGCTCTTGCCTTCGATCCGATGGTCCGTCATGGCCTGGTTCCTTCTGCCCGCGCGGCGGGGCCGCGCCTCGGGAACAGGGTGTGATGTTGGATTTGACGGATAAACCCGACGGGTTGGACAATATCTGTCGCTGATTCCGACCAATGAGAGGGCCATGGACCGGATCGACGCCCTGCGCATTTTCGCCCGTGTCGCCGAATGCGGCAGTTTCACCCGCGCGGCCGACCAGTTGGGCCTGCCGCGCTCCACCGTCTCGACCGTCGTGCAGGTGCTGGAGGCGCGGGTGGGCGCGCGGCTGCTGCACCGGACGACGCGACGGGTCTCGCTGACGCCGGACGGGGCGGATTTTCATGACCGCAGTCTGCGCCTGATCGCCGAATTCGAGGAGATGGAGGGTCTGTTCCGCACGGCGGCGGCGCGACCGCGCGGGCTCTTGCGGGTGAATGTGCCCGGCCGCCTCGGCCGGCGGGTGATCGCCCCGGCCCTGCCGGATTTCTTCGCCCGCTATCCGGACATCCGCCTCGACCTCGGGGTGACGGACCGGCCGGTCGATCTGGTCGAGGACGGGGTGGACGCGGTGGTCCGGGTCGGCGCGCTGGCGGATTCGAGCCTGATCGCGCGCCGGCTGGGCGATCTTGCGCTGATCAATTGCGCCAGTCCCGCCTATCTCGCCCGCCATGGCGTGCCGGCGACGCCGGACGATCTCGCGGGGCATGAGGAGGTCGCCTATGCCTCCCCCCTGAACGGTCGGGTCGAGCCCTGGGAATATGTGGCGGGCGGGGCGCTGCACATGGCGCACCTGCCGTCCCGGATCGCGGTGAACAACGCGGAAAGCTATATCGCCTGCTGCCTCGCCGGCCTCGGCCTGATCCAGATCCCGGCCTATGACGTGCGCGAGCACCTGGCGGCGGGCGATCTGGTCGAGGTGATGCAGGCGTTCCGGGCGCCGCCCATGCCAATCGCCGTGCTTTATCCGCACCGGCGCCACATGTCGCGCCGGCTTCAGGTCTTCATCGACTGGCTGGAGCCCCTGTTCCGCGCGCGGCTGGAGCTTCAGTAGCGGATGGCCACCACTTCGAGGCTCTCCGGCCCTTGCGGCGTGCGGACTTCCACCACGTCGCCGACCTCGGCTTTGAGCAGGGCGCGGGCGACGGGGGAAATCCAGGAAATCTCACCCATGTCGGTGCGGGCCTCGTCGGTGCCGACGATGCGGATGGTCTTTTCCACGTCGTCGTCGCCGACGTAAGTGACGGTCGCGCCGAAGAAGACGCGGGTCTTCACCTTCTGGGCGGCGGGATCGACCACGGTCGCCCCTTCGAGGCGCTTGGTCAGGAAGCGCAGGCGGCGGTCGATCTCGCGCAGGCGTTTCTTGCCATAGAGATAGTCACCGTTTTCCGAACGGTCGCCGTTGCCGGCGGCCCAGGACACCACCTCCACCACCTTCGGCCGCTCGACGCGGGTCAGGTGGCGCAACTCGTCCGCGAGGCGGGCGTAGCCTTCGGGGGTAATGTAGTTCTTGCGCTCTTCGCTCACTCGGCGGCGGCGCCCCAGCCGGCGGCGGGCTGCACGGCGATGTCGGTGGCGGTCTTCTTGATGCGGTTCTCGTCGTCGACGTAGACGAGCTTCGCCGCGAAGGACGGCAGTTCGGCTTCCTCGACCTCGACATAGGCCGCGATGATCAGGATGTCGTTCTTCTGGGCGAGGCGGGCGGCGGCGCCGTTCAGCGAGATCACGCGCGAACCGCGCTCGGCCCTGATGATATAGGTCGAGAAACGCTCGCCGTTGTTCACGTTGTAGATGTCGATCTTCTGCAGGGGCAGAAGGCCCGAGGCTTCCAGCAGATCCTCGTCGATGGCGCAGGAGCCTTCGTAGTCGAGTTCGCAATGGGTGACCTTCACCCGGTGCAGCTTGGCCTGCAGCATGGTCCGGCGCATGTTCTTCTCCCCTCGATCCAGAGATCGGCGCCGGTCCTAGCATCGGGGGGCGCGGGAGACAAGGACCGCATGCGCGGGGTGCATCGCCGGCGCCTTGACGCGAACCCCGGGACGTCATACCTGTCAGCCATGGCCATGCGACCCATCCTCATCGCGCCCGATCCGCGCCTGAAACAGAAATCGACCACCGTCGAGGTGTTCGACGACGAATTGCAGCGTCTGATCGACGACATGTTCGAGACCATGTACGAGGCCCCGGGCATCGGCCTTGCGGCGATCCAGGTGGGCGAGCCGAAACGCCTCCTCGTCATCGATCTTTCGCGTGAGGACGAGCCGAAGGCGCCCCGCGTCTTCATCAATCCGGAAATCGTCTGGACCTCGGCCGACGAACTCTCGACCTATGAGGAAGGCTGCCTGTCGGTGCCCGAGCAATATGCCGAAGTGCAGCGCCCGGCCCGTGTCCGCGTCACCTACAAGGATCGCGAGGGCAAGGACCACGAGGAAGAGATGGATGGCCTGCTGGCCACCTGCATCCAGCACGAGATGGATCACCTAGAAGGTATTCTCTTCGTCGATCACCTCTCGCTCGCGCGGCGCTCCATGCTGATGCGCAAGCTGGCGAAATCGCGCAAGTTCGCCCGGGTCTGACCCCGGTCCCCCGAACCATGAGCACACCCGGTCCCAGGCTCCGCCTCGCCTTCATGGGCACGCCGGCCTTCGCCGTGCCCACTCTCCGGGCCCTGCTCGACGCAGGGCACGAGGTGGTCGCGGTCTACAGCCAGCCGCCGCGCCCGGCCAATCGCGGGCACAAGCTGACGCCTTCGCCCGTGCATCAGGCGGCCGAGGCGGCGGGCATTCCGGTGCGGACGCCGAAGAGCCTGCGTAACGCGGACGAACAGAAGGCTTTCGCCGATCTCGGCCTCGATGCCGCCGTCGTCGTCGCCTATGGCCTGATCCTGCCCGCCCCCGTGCTGTGGGCACCCCGGCTCGGCTGCTTCAACCTCCATGCCTCGCTGCTGCCGCGCTGGCGCGGTGCCGCGCCCATACAGCGCGCCGTCTGGGCCGGCGATGAGGAAACGGGCATCGCCGTCATGGCCATGTCGGAAGGGCTGGACGAGGGCCCGATCGTGCTCGAGGAGCGGATCGACATCGGCCCGGACGATACGGCGGGCACGATCCACGATCGTCTGTCCGCGCTGGGCGGCCCGCTCATGGTCGATGGTCTTGCCCTGATCGCCACGGGCCGGGTGACGCCCAGGCCCCAGCCGGCGGAAGGCGTGACCTATGCCGCCAAGATCACCAAGGACGAGGCGCGCCTCGATTTCTCGCAGTCGGCGGAAGCTGTCGATTGCCAGATCCGCGCGCTGGCGCCGAGCCCCGGCGCCTTCACCGAAATCCTGGGCGAACGCTGCAAGGTGTTGCGCGCCGAACCCCTGCCGGAGACTGGCCACGACATCGCGCCGGGCACCACGCTGGATGACCAGTTGACCATCGCCTGCGGCATCGGTGCGCTTCGTCTTCTGACGGTGCAGCGTGCCGGGCGCGGACCGCAGGCGGCGGCCGACTTGCTGCGCGGCTTCCCGGTGCCGGCCGGAACCCGGGTCGGCTGAACGGCCGCTCATGCCCCGCTATCGCCTGACAGTCGAATACGACGGTGGCGCCTTCAACGGCTGGCAGCGCCAGGGCGAGGACAGGCCGTCGGTGCAGGGGGCGATCGAGATGGCGGCCGCCCATCTGAACGGCGGCGAACCGCCGACACTCCATGCCGCGGGGCGTACCGATTCAGGGGTCCACGCCAGCGGCCAGGTGGCCCATTTCGACATGTCTCGGGAAATCAGCGGGCTCGGTTTGCGCGATGCCCTGAATTTCCACCTGAAGCCGCAGCCCGTCGCCATTCTGGAAGCCGCGCCGGTGCGCGAGAGCTTCCATGCCCGCTTCTCCGCCGTCGGGCGGCACTACCGCTATCGCATGCTGGACCGGCGGCCGCCGCCGGCACTCGAAGCCGGGCGGGTCTGGCATGTCGATCGCCCGCTCGACGTCGGGGCGATGACGGCGGCCACGCGCGTGCTCGTCGGCACTCATGATTTCACGAGTTTCCGGGCAACCCAATGCCAGGCGAAATCTCCGGTGAAGACGCTCGACCGGCTGGACGTCGTCCGCGTGGGCGAGGAGATCCACGTCTTCGCCGATGCCCGCTCGTTCCTGCACAACCAGGTGCGGATCATGGTGGGCACCCTGCGGCTGGTTGGCGAGGGACGCTGGACCCCCGCCGATGTCGAAGCGGCGCTGGCCGCGCGGGCCCGGGCGGCGGCGGGACCGACGGCGCCGCCGGAGGGGCTGGTGCTGACCGGCGTGGACTATGAAGACTGGGGCGACTTTCCGCCGCCCTGATCCCTGAGCGCAGGAATTGGCGTCCCCGTCCGTTTCTCTATCGAATGCACGATGGAGAAGTGCCGTGAACAAACGTATTCGCATCGCTCTCGCCCTCGGTCTTGCGCTGGCCATGCCCGTGACCGCGCTGGCCCAGGGCGGTCAGCCACCCCTCCCGCCGGAAGGCCAGCAGCCGGGCCAGCGCCACGAACAGCAACAGCAGCATCGCGAGGAGCCCGGCCGCTCCACTCAGCCCCAGAAGGGCGGGGATGCGGGCCATGGCCAGGCCACGGGTGGCAATCGTCAGCATAGCCGCGCCGTCGTCGACATGAACGAGCGCCATCGCGATCAGGTCCGCCAATGGAACGACCAGCACCGGGGCTGGGCGACGCCCGCTCCCGAAAATGTCCGGCGCGGCGTGGTGATCAACGGTCGCCTGCAGCCCGGCCATTACCACCGGCCCCCGCCGGCCATGGTCGACCTGTTGCCCCGTCCGCCCGCCGGCTATGCCTATTTCGCGGTCGGGACCGATGTCGTTCTCGCGGTGATCGCGACCGGCATCATCGCCCAGATCGTGTTCAGCGGCTATTGACGGGAATGCCCGGGCCGGGAACCCTTGCCCTGTCGTCGTGTTGAACCTCTCGAAGGTAGAACGAGAGATGCACAAGATGGTCAGAACAGGAATCCGGTCCGTGGCGCGGTCGGCCGCCGTTATCGCCATTGCCGTGTCGTGCGCGGCGATGATGGTGGCGTCCGCCCTTGCGAAGCCCGGCAATGACAAGGGCCAGGGGCACGGCAATGCCGCACCGGCCATCCCCGGCGGCAGCTTCGTCTTCTCGGGGACGGAGCGTCAGCTCATCTCCAATTACTTCCTGCGCAACGGCGGCTATTACAGCGAATTGCCGCCCGGCATCCGTCGCCAGCTGGTGACCAAGGGCCGCCTGCCGCCGGGCATCGCCAAGAAGGCGCTGCCGCCCGGCCTTGCCGGCGGCCTGCCGTCGGTGCCTTCGGGCTTCGAGCGCATGATCGTCGGTCCCGACGTCCTGCTGGTCGAGATCGCGACCGGCATCATCTTCGACATCATCCGCGACGTCGTGCGCTGACAACGGAACCCGAGGGGTAGGCGGGGGTTGATTCCGCAGTTCCACTTCCGACGGAGAAAGTCGATGAGTGTCTGGAAGAGCCTCTCGGTCGCGGGCCTCGTCGCCGCGCTGACCCTGCCCGCCGCCGGCGCCTTCGCGCGTGATCGCGATGGTGGCCATTCCGACGATTATAATCGACAGCGTTACACCTATGACAGTGGTCGTGACCGTCACGGCCATGATGATGGTCGTGGTTACGAATACAGCCGCCGCGACGGTGATCGGGGCCGCGCCCGGGCGGCCGCCAACGGCTATGGCCGTGGTTATGACAAAGGTTACGAGAACGGCTATCGCGACGGTGTCCGCTTCGACAACCGCGACCGCTATCGTTTCCGCGACTGGTCCCGCCGCTACCCGGCCTATTACAAGCCGATACCGCCGGGCCACTATCATGCCCCGGTGCGCGGTGCCTATCTGCCGCGCGGTTACTACCGCCCGTTGCCCCCGGTGATGGTGCGCGAACTGCGACCCCTGCCGCGTGGCTACGGCTATTATTCTGTCGGGGCCGACGTGGTGATCGCGGCGGTCGCCACCGGCATCATCCTGGACGTCATCCTGGCCGGTCGTTGACGCCCGGTCAGCGCGGCGTCCTGAAGAAGCGCCGCAGAATGTCGTGATAGATCCGGGTCAGGCGTTCCACGTCCTCGACCCGGACCTTCTCGTCCGCCTTGTGCATGGTCTCGCCGACGAGGCCGAACTCCATCACCGGACAATAGCGCGCGATGAAGCGCGCGTCCGAGGTGCCGCCGCTGGTCGAGAGTTCTGGCTTCAACCCCGTCTCGGCCTCGACGGCTTCCGAGACGATGGCCGAGAGTTCTCCCGGCTCGGTCAGGAAGGCCTCGCCCGAAACCCGGGTTTCCAGCGCATAGGCGATGCCCGTCTCGTCCAGCGTCCGCCGCAGCAGCGCGTCGAGCGAAGCGCCGGTATGGCGGTCGTTGAAGCGGATGTTGAAATTCGCCTTCGCGACGCGCGGGATCACGTTGGTTGCCGGATTGCCGACGTCGACCGTGGTTACCTCGAGGTTCGAGGGCTGGAAATGCTCGGTGCCGTCGTCGAGATGCAGGGCATCGAGCGCGGCAAGCAGGCGGACCAGCTTCGGGATGGGATTGTCGGCGAGATGGGGATAGGCCACGTGGCCTTCGACGCCCGTAATCGTCAGCATGCCATTGATCGAGCCGCGCCGGCCAATCTTGGCCATCTGGCCGAGACGTTGCGGGTTGGTCGGCTCGCCGACGACGCAGGCGTCCCAGCGTTCTCCCCTTGCGGCCAGTGTTTCCAGCATCTTCGCCGTGCCGTTCACGGCGGGACCTTCCTCGTCCCCCGTGATCAGCAAGGAGATGGCGCCGCCGCGCGGCACCTTGCCGTTGTGATCGGCGAGGAAGGCGGAGGTGGCGGCGGTGAAGCAGGCGATCGCCGTCTTCATGTCGGCGGCACCCCGGCCGAGCAGCCAGCCCTGATCGACCGTCGCCGCGAAGGGATCGACGGTCCAGCGCGCGGTCTCGCCCACGGGGACGACGTCGGTGTGACCGGCGAAGCAGAAACGGGGACCGTCGCCTTCGCCGATCGTCGCGTAGAGATTGTCGATGTCGGGGGTCCCCGGTTCCGAGAAGGGCATGTGCTCGACATGGAAGCCGAGCGCCCGCAGCACCCCGCCGAGGGTGTCGAGCGCGCCGGCATCGGCCGGTGTCACGCTCGGGCAGCGGATCAGTTCGATCGCCAGCGGCAGGGGGTCGAGAACCGGGGGCCTCATCGCATTTCGTCCGTCAGTCGCGCAGCAGGTCGTTGATCGAGGTCTTGGAACGGGTCTGCTCGTCCACCCGCTTCACGATCACGGCGGCATAGAGGCCGGGTTCGCCCTGGCCCTTGCCCGGCAGGGTGCCGGGCACGACGACCGAATAGGCGGGCACGCGGCCGCGGAAGACTTCGCCCGTCGCCCGGTCCACGATCTTCGTGGAGGCGCCGATATAGACGCCCATGGAGAGCACGGCGCCGGTCTCGACCACCACGCCCTCGGCGACTTCGGAACGGGCGCCGATGAAGCAATTGTCCTCGATCACTACCGGGCCCGCCTGCAGCGGCTCGAGCACGCCGCCGATGCCGGAGCCGCCCGAGATGTGGCAGTTGGCGCCGATC
>JAQVKV010000091.1 GCA_028694545.1 Zavarzinia sp.
GGAAGACATAGAGCACGGCAGCCCGGGTCACGGCCGTCGGCGCGTTGTAGTTGGTCGGGTGCTGCGGGCTGGTGCCGGTGAGATCGACCGTGGCACGCCGGGCCGCCTTGTCGATGGTGACGGCGACCCTGATGATGCTGCCGTCATCCATCTCATAGGCGAAGCTGCCGTCGCGGAGCACGCCGAGTACCCGGCGAACCTGTTCCTCAGCATTGTCCTGGATGTGCCGCATGTAGGCCTGGACGGTCTCCAGCCCGAAATGCTCGATCATCTTGCCGAGTTCCCGGGCGCCCTTTTCGTTGGCGGCGATCTGGGCACGCAGGTCGGCGATGTTCTGGTGGACGTTGCGCGCCGGGTATCTTGCTCCGAGGAAGATCGCCTCGACCTCCTGTTCCCGGAAGCGGCCCTGATCGACGAGGAGGATATTGTCGAGCAGCACGCCTTCTTCCTCGATCACCCTGCTGTCCGGCGGCATGGAGCCGGGCGTGATCCCGCCCACGTCGGCGTGGTGGCCACGGCTGCCGACAAAGAAGAGGATGGTTTCGCCGTCGGCGTGGAACACAGGGGTGATCACTGTGATGTCGGGCAGATGGGTACCGCCGTTGTAAGGCGTGTTCAGCATGTAGACGTCGCCGGGCCGAAGCTTGCCCTTCTGTTCCCGCATCACCGCGCGAACGCTTTCCCCCATGGACCCGATATGGACCGGCATGTGGGGGGCATTGGCGATCAGGGCACCGTCGGCGTCGAACAGGGCGCAGGAATAGTCCAGACGCTCCTTGATGTTCACCGAATAGGCGGTCTTGCCGAGGGCCACCCCCATCTGTTCGGCGATCGACATGAACAGGTTGTTGAAGACCTCGAGCATCACGGGATCGACGTCGGTGCCGACGGCGACGCGGCGTTGCCTGGCGACGACACGGCGCAGCACCATATGGCCCTTGTCCGTGATCTCCGCCCGCCAGCCGGGTTCGACTACCGTGGTCGCATTGCTGTCCATGATGATGGCGGGCCCGGCCACCGTCATTCCCGGGCCGAGGTCGTCGCGCCGGAAGACCGGTGTGCGATGGTCCTTGCCGTCTGTGAACATCGAGACTTCCGTGACGGCGGAGGGCGTGCCGCCGCGTGCCGCCGGCGCGCCTTCGGCGACGGGTTCGCTGCGGCCGATCACCTCGACCGAGGCGGCTTCGACGATCAGGGTCTTGCCCGGCATGGAGAAGCCATATTGCTGGCGGTGCGCCGTCTCGAATGCCTCGGTCACGCGCTGGCGGGACGCGAAGTCGACCAGGGTCGGGGTGTCGGTGCCGGTATAGCGCACGAGTACGGCCTGACGGACGGCGATCCGGTCCACTGGCACACCCTGGGCGAGCATTTCCGCCTGGCCCTCGGCCGACAGCCGGTCCAGAATCGCCTGAATGTCGGCCATGGTCTCGTCGGCGAGGGGCTGCTCGATCGCCTGTTCCCGCATCGAGCGAAGATCGGCCAGCCCCATACCATAGGCGGACAGGACGCCGGCGAGGGGATGAATGAAGACCGTGGTCATGCCGAGGGCATCGGCCACCAGGCAGGCGTGCTGACCGCCAGCACCGCCGAAGCAGTTCAGCGTATATTCGGTGACGTCATAGCCGCGCTGGACCGAGATCTGCTTGATTGCCGTCGCCATGGTCTCGACCGCGATCATCAGGAAGCCTTCCGCGACTTCGAGCGGGGTGCGGGTATCGCCCGTCGCCGCGTTGATCTCGGCGGCGAGTGCGGTGAACTTCCGTTCGACGATCGCGCGGTCCAGCTTCTGGTCACCGTCGGGCCCGAAGACCGAGGGGAAAAAGTCGGGCTGGATCTTGCCCGTCATCACATTGGCGTCGGTCACGCAGAGCGGGCCGCCCCGGCGGTAGCAGGCGGGCCCGGGGTTGGCGCCGCCGGACTCCGGACCCACCCGGTAGCGGCTGCCGTCGAACTGGAGGATGGAGCCGCCGCCGGCGGCGACCGTGTGGATGTGCATCATGGGCGCGCGCATGCGCACGCCGGCGACCTGGGTCTCGAACACCCGCTCGAATTCGCCGTCGTAATGCATGACGTCGGTCGAGGTGCCGCCCATGTCGAAGCCGACCAGCTTCGGGAAACCCGCGCCGGTCGCGGTCTGGACCGCGCCGACGACACCGCCCGCCGGCCCGGACAGGATCGCGTCCTTGCCCTGGAACAGGCTGGCGTCCGTCAATCCGCCGTTGGACTGCATGAACATCAGGTTGACCCCCGAAAGCTCCGCCGCCACCCGGTCGACGTAGCGGCGCAGGATCGGGGAGAGGTAGGCGTCGACCACCGTGGTGTCGCCACGGCCGACCAGCTTCATCAGGGGGCTGACCTTGTGGCTGACCGAGATCTGGGTGAAGCCGACGGCTTCCGCCAGAGAGGCGGCGGTGCTTTCATGCGCGGTAAAGCGATAGCCGTGCATGAAGACGATGGCCACGGCGCGAATGCCGGCGTCATGTGCCTCCTGCATGGCGGCGCGGAGGGATTCGGGATCGAGCGCCTGGAGAACATCGCCCTGGGCGCCGACGCGCTCCTCGACCTCGATCACGCGCTCGTAAAGGAGTTCGGGCAGCACGATATGGCGCGCGAAGATGTCGGGCCGGGCCTGATAGGCGATGCGCAACGCGTCGGCGAAGCCCTTCGTGATTACCAGGCAAGTGCGGTCGCCCTTGCGTTCCAGGAGGGCATTGGTCGCCACCGTGGTGCCCATCTTGACGGCTTCGATCCTGTCAACCGGCAGGGGGCTATCCCTGTCGATGCCGAGGATGTCGCGTATTCCCTGCAGTGCGGCGTCCGCGTAACGCTCCGGGTTCTCGGAGAGAATCTTGTGCGTCGTCAGGCCGCCGTCCGGCCGGCGGGCCACGATGTCGGTGAAGGTTCCGCCACGGTCGATCCAGAACTGCCACTTGTCCACTGTCGTATCCATCGAAGCCTTCGTCATTTTATCGGATCATCTCGCTCGCTCGATCGGCCGGGACGGCCGCGAGGTGTTTCTCGGCGATGTCGCGCAGCCGGACGGACGTATCGGCCAGTTCGGCTGGCGCGACATGCAGCCGGTGCTCGATCAGCATGCGGGCGGCGCGAACTTCCTTGCCCATGTTGAAGGCGGTCGCGCCGACCACGGCGCCCTCGAACAGGCTGAGGCAGGTGAAGTGGCCGCTTTCCGGATCACCACGCAGGACCGTGGCATCCGTCGCGGGGGGGACACTGACGACCTGGATGTTCATGTCGTACTGGTCGGACCAGAACCACGGGATCTCGGCATAGGGCGCACCCTGGCCGCCGATCGTCTTCGCCGCGGCGATGGCCTGGTTCTGCGCGTTCTGCCAGCTCTCGAGACGCAGCCGGCGGCCGAGCAGGGCATTCGGGTGGTTCGCGACATCCCCTGCCGCGAGAATGCCGGGGGCGGCGGTCCGGCAGAATTCATCGACGACGACGCCGTTTCCGATCTGGAGCCCGGCATCGGCGGCCAGTTCGACGTTGGGCACGATGCCGGCCGCGACCACCACCACGTCGGCTGGAACCGAGCGGCCGTCCGCCGTCTCGACGGAAGTGACGGCGCCGCCCTCGGCCCGGATACCGACCACCGGACATCCAAGCCGCAGGGTGACACCCTGGCGGACATGAAGGGCTGCGATCCGTTCCGCGATCGCGGGGGGCAGGACCCGGTCCAGCAGGTGGGGCGCGCCCTCGATCACCGTCACCTCGATGCCGAAGGCGCGCGCGCTGGCCGCGACTTCGAGACCGAGGAAGCCGCCACCGACGACCACCATGCGGCCAGCGCGCGCCATCGAATCCCGCAGGGCCTCGGCATCGGCGGCGGTGCGCAGGTAGTGGAGCCCCGAAAGGCGCCGGTCGGCGAAGTCGAGCTCGCGCACGCGGCCGCCGGTGCAGATGAGGAGGTGGCCGTAGGACAGGGCTGCGCGGCCCGCCAGTTCGACCTTGCGGGCCGCGGGATCGATCCGCGTCACCCGCGTGCCGATGACCAGCTCGATCCGGTTCTCGTCATAGAATTCCGGGCCGAACAGAGCGGCCGCGCCGGCGTCGGATTTTCCGGTCAGTACCGATTTCGACAGCGGCGGACGTTCGTAGGGGGGGCGGTCTTCCTCGCCGACGAGGAAGACGGGCGCATCGAAGCCGACTTTCCTCAGGGCTTCTGCGGCCCGCCCCCCGGCCTGGCCGGCGCCGATGATGACGACATCTCTGGTCATTGCGGTTCCGTTCAGGCGTCCGGCAGGTCGAGATAGATGGCGTCGCCCTCGACCTTGACGTCATAGGTCGCGACGGGGGCCGAGGCCGGTGCGCTTCGGGCCTCGCCGGTCGGGACGTGGAACAGGGCCTGATGCAGCGGGCATTCGATGCAGTCGCCGTCAAGCTCCCCTTCCGACAGGAAGGCGAAGGCGTGGGAGCAGATGTCGCTCGTCGCATAGATCCTGCCGTCGATGTTGTAGATCGCGCATTCCTGTCCCGCGATCACGACGCCTCTGACCGCGCCGAGCGCGACTTCGTTCAGTTTTGCGGCGAAATGCCAGGTCATCATGTCTCCTTGCCGGCCGGCTTCGAGAAGGGAGGGGCGGCCAGGGCCGGGGGCTCGGGCGTTGTCTTGCGTTACTGACCGGGCCAGGCTTCAGTGGTCAGGAATGTGCGGACGACGTCATTGTAGGTCTTCGCGTGCTCGAACATCGGCTTGTGGCCGCAGTTCTCGAAGGTGAAGAGGCGCGCGTTCGGCATGCGGTCGATGGCGGCGACCGCGCTTTCGTAGATGGCGCCCTTGTCCTGACGGCCCCAGAGGACGAGGGTCTCGACCTCGATCTGCTCGAGCCGGTCGAGGATCCGGAACGGGCGAATGTTATCGAGGTTCCCCATGGCGTGAATGCCTTCCAGCCAGAACTCGAAAGTCCCCGGCATGGCATAGGCGGTGAGCATGACGGGGATGATTTCCTCGGGAACGGAGGCCGGGTCGTAACAATGGGCGTCCATGGTGGCGCGTACCGAGGCGAGCGTCGGCTCCTTCAGGAGCGGCGTATAGACCTCAAGCACGCGCGAGATGCCGGCTGTCAGCTGCTCGTCCGAGTTGAAGGTGGAACCGCTGCCGTTGATGATCAGCTTGGCTACCCGCTCGGGCATGGCGAGATAGGTCAGGCAGGCGATGAGCGCGCCGTAGGAACTGCCGCACAGCGCCAGCGACCGGAGGTTCAGCTTCTCGATCAAGGCGCAGAGGTGCTTGACCGCGAAGCCATGGGAAGGCTTGCCGCCGAGGCTCGGCTTGTCGTTGAAGCCGCTGCCGTAGAGATCGGGCGCGATGACGTAGAACTGATCCGACAGGGCGTCGATGTTGCGGAACCAGAGATCGGCCGTGCCGCCATAGCCGTGCAGCAGCAGCAGGGGCATGTTGGTTTCCTTGCCCTCGACCAGCAGCCGGGTCATGACCCCGTCGATTTCGATGAATTTGACTTTCAAGGCAGCCTCCACAGTTTTCGAGGGTATGCGTCGGGGATTTGGGTCGGGCGTCAGATGTCGACGCCGAGAAGCCGTCCCAGCCCGATCCAGCGGTGGATGATGACGGCACCGATGACGGTAAGTAGGGTAACCATGGCCGATACGGCGGTCAGGGTCGGGTCCATGAGCCACAGGAGGTACTGGTACATGCTGACCGGGAGGGTGACGGTCTCCGCGTCGACGAGGAAAGCGGCAATGTTGAAGTCGTCGAAGGACACGACGAAGGCGAAGAGGCCGCCGGCGAAGATCCCCGGCCGCACCTGCGGCAGGGTGACGTTGATGAACACCCGCCAACCGTTCGCCCCAAGGCTGGCCGCTGCCTCGTCCAGCCGGGCGTTGTACCGCGCGAAGGCGACGACGACGCTGCGGAATGCGAACGGCAGGGCGATGACGACATGGCCGAGGACGATGTTGAGGAAGGCGTCGTACATGCCAAGGCGCGAGAACAGGCCAAGGAAGGCAAGGCCGGTGACGACCGTCGGGATGACTACCGGCAGGGATACGAGGGTGGCGATCAGGCGGCTGCCCACCAGGCGATAGCGCCACAGGCCGTAGGCGGCGAGAGTTCCCGTCCCGAGGGCGATCAATGCCGACATCACGGCGATCTGGATGGACAGCAGGAAGCCGTCGATCAGCCGGCCGTCGGAAAGGGCCTGGGCGTACCAATGAAGCGAATAGCTGTCGGGCGGGATCCTCGTGAACGTATCCGCGCTGAACGACAGCCAGACGATGACCACCATCGGCACGATGGTGAAGGCCAGGATCGAGAGGCGCAACGCCCAGACACCGGCCAGGACGGCCCTTGTCGCGGCAATGCTCGAGAAAATGCCGAGAATGCGAGTCATCTGTCCCACCCCGCTCATTGTCCGTCGAAGAGGAAGCGCTTCTCGACGAAGGCCACCGTTCGCAGGATCACGGTCATGGCGACCAGCCCCGTGACCGCCAGGGTCGCCGCCTTCGGGAAGTCGAAGGCGATGACCGCCTGGTCATAGATCTGGTTCGCGATCATCTGCACACCACCGCCGCCGAGGATGAGCGGCGTCGAGAGGGCGGTGCTGGCCAGCACGAAGCTGAGGGTCAGCGCCGAGAACAGGCCCGGCGTGACGAGAGGCAGCGTGACCTCGACGAAGGTGCGGACCCGGTTCGCGCCGAGGATCATCGCCGCCTCCTCGATCCCGGAGTCGAAGCGCTTGATCGACGACGCCATGGTGAAGACGCCGAACGGCAGGGCGAAGGTGACGAGGCCGACCACGACGGCGAATTCGTTGCGCATCATGCGCACGGATTCGTTCGGACCGATCAGGCCGATCGCGCGCAGGAATTCGTTGATGACCCCCGTGTTGCCGAGCAGCAGGACAAGGGCATAGAGCTTGATCACATGGGTGAGCAGCAGGGGCACGGCGGTGACGATGATCAGGAACGCCTGAAGCCTCTTGTTGTTTGTCCGCACCATCCAGAAGGCGAGGGGGAAGCCCCAGGCAACGACGATGATCGCGCTGATCGCCGTAATCCTGAAGGTGTCTCCGAAGATGCCGAGGTAATAGCTGTCGGAAACGACGGCCATGTAGTGGTCGAGGCTGAACTCTCCATCGACGAACAGGCTCTGGCCGAGTAGCAGGACGTGCGAATAGAGGAAGCCCCCGATGAGGAGGACGGCGGGCAGGACCAGGAGGTAGGAGACGTTCCGCTTGCCCATCTCAGACACCCTTGATCGCATAGGCGCAGCCTGGCGCCCAGGTCACGGTCACGGCGGCGCCGATCGGAACATCCGTATCGGTCGCGGACATCTTGGCGACGATCTCGATCTCGCCGACCGAGACGTGATACTGGATGTACCAGCCCATGAAGATCTTGCGCGTCACCGCCCCGGCCAGGCGGTCGGCGCCGCCCCGTCCGCTGGTTGCGTCGTTCTCGCTGGGCGCGATCCTCACGTGTTCCGGACGGATGGCGACCGAAACCCGGCCGCTGCAGCGAGGCGCGGCGAGGGCCGAGATCGTGGTCCCGAAGGGGGTCTCGACGGTCAGGAGGCCATCGTCCCCGACCGTGCCCGGGGCGGTTCCGGGGATGAGGTTGGCCCGGCCAATGAAATTGGCGACG
>JAQVKV010000092.1 GCA_028694545.1 Zavarzinia sp.
GGCGAAATCGAAGGGGATCGCTTCCGCCGTGCCGATCTCGATCAGGGGATCGTAGAGGCGGGCGAGTTTCTCCGCGCCGAATTTGGCCGCCAGATAGGTGTCGCGCGGCATGCCTTCCGGCGGCATGTCCGGGTTCAGCATGAAGGGGCGCCACACCCGTTCGACATTCAGGTGGGGCAGGGCGGCGAGCGCGCGGTCGAGCCGGCGCTTGCCGATCCAGCACCAGGGGCAGACGGCGTCGGAGACGATCTCGATGGCGATGGGCTCGTTCATGGTCGTAACCTTTCCCCGATCCAGCGCCCGGCCTGCTCGATGGCGTCGCGGCCTTCGGACAGCATGGGGGCGAAGAAGTGCCAGACATGGATCATGGCCGGCCAGACCTCCAGCCGCGTCTCCACCCCGGCGGCGCCGAGATTGCCGGCAAGGCGCACCGCATCGTCCAGCAGGCATTCGGCCGAGCCGACATGGATCAGCAGGGGCGGCAGGCCGGCGAGATCGCCGCGCAGGGGCGAGGCGAAGGGATCGGCCGTATCGCGCCCGCCGAGATAGGCGGCGGTGAAATTGTCGAGCACGGTCTTCGAGATGATCGGGTCTTCCCCTTGCTTCGCCGTGATGCTTGGCAGGCTGTTGGAAAGATCGACCCAGGGCGAGATGCAGAAGCCCGCGCCCGGCAGGGGCAGGCCCGCCGCCTTGGCCGCCAGCATGGCGGCGACGGTCAGGCCACCGCCCGCCGAATCGCCCGCGAAGGCGATGCGCGCGGGTGCCACCCCTTGCGCGATCAGGTGGCGATAGGCGGCCATCGCATCCTCGATCGCGGCCGGATAGGGGTTCTCGGGCGCGAGGCGATAGTCGATCGCCAGCACGGCCACGCGGGCGGCCCGGGCAAGGCCGCGAGCCAGCCGGCGATGGGTGTTCAGCGAGCCGAGGGCATAGCCCCCGCCGTGGAAATAGAGGATTGCGGCCCCCGTATCGGCGCCGGCCGGCACGGAATATTCGGCTTTGAAGGCGCCGATGCTCAGGGTCTCGACCGGGGTCGTGTCGTCCGCGTCGATCGGCGGCGCGATCATCTCGTAGAAGGCGCGGATTTCCTCGACCGTCATCTGCGTGCGGTCGGGGGCGGCATCGAGGGCGGCGCGCACGGCGGCCAGTTCGTCGAGACTCATGTACTTTCTCTCCCACAGTTTTTGTTCTTGGGGGCGCATGGTCGCCTTTGCTATCCCGTGCGACAAGCCACAACAACAGGGGGGAGACATGACCGATCTCGCAAGGCCGCTCGCCGGCCGTCACATCTTCATCACCGGGGCCACGTCGGGCTTCGGCGAGCGTTTCGCCCATGTGCTGGGCGGGCTCGGCGCCAAAGTGTCGGTTTCCGGGCGCCGGGTGGAGCGGCTGCGCGACCTCGTCGCCGCGCTCTCGGCCCGGGGGATCGAGGCTTTCGCCGTCCCCCTCGACGTCACCGACCTTGCCGCCATCGGCCCCGCGCTCGACGCGGCGGAGGCCGAACTCGGCCCGCTCTGGGGCCTCGTCAACAATTCGGGTGTCGGCGGTGGCACGTCGATCGAGAAGGAAACGGTCGAGAATTACGACTGGATCATGAACACCAACGTGAAGGCGGTCTATTTCATGGCCCAGGCGGCGGGGCGCCGCTTTATCGAGCGCAAGGCGGGCGGGCGCATCGTCAACATCGCCTCGATCGCGGGCCTGCGCGTGCTGCCCAAACTCTCGATCTACTGCATCTCCAAGGCGGCGGTGGTGCAGATGACCCGGACCATGGCGATCGAATGGGCGCGTCACGGCATCAACGTGAACGCGATCTGCCCCGGCTATGTCGAGACCGAGATCAACCGCGACTTCTTCGCGACCGAAGCCGGCCAGCGCATGGTCGCGAAATTCCCGCGCGGCCGCATCGGCAAGGTCGAGGATCTGGACGGCATCATTGCCCTGATGCTCGACCCGAAGAGCGACTTCATGACCGGCGCTGTCGTCAACGTCGACGACGGACAATTGCTGAGGTGAGACCGGCACCATGGACCCCGTCGTGGTCGCGGCCGTCAAGGACAGGCTGAACGCCGTCCGCGCCGACCACGGTGTCGCCATTCCGCTCGCCGTCGAAAGCGGCAGTCGTGCCTGGGGCTTTCCCTCGCCCGACAGTGATTACGACTGCCGCTTTGTTTATGTGCGCAGGATGGACGATTATCTGACGCCCTGGCCCCGCCGGGACGTCATCGAAACACCATTGGAAGGGGTGTTCGACGTCGTTGGGTGGGACCTGACCAAGGCGCTGCAACTGCTGGTGAAGGGCAATGCCGCCATCGTCGAATGGCTGATGTCGCCGATCACCTATGCCGGCGATCCCCTGTTCCGGACGGAATTCATCGATCTGGCGCGCGTCATTGCGCCGCGTGGGCGGATCGTCCGGCATTATCTGCACCTCGGCCGGCAGCAGTTCCGCCAGCATGTGACGGCCCATGAGGAGATCTCGCTGAAGCGGCTCTTCTACGTGTTGCGGCCTGCCATGGCCCTGCGCTGGATGCGCCTGAACCCGGAGATTTCGCTGCCGCCGATGGATTTTCGGGTTCTGGTCGCGGGTGCCGATCTGCCGCCCGCCGTCGTGGCGCTGGTCGCTGATCTTCTCGAACGGAAGGCGCGGACCCGGGAAATGGGTGTGGGCACCGTCCGCCCGGAGGTTCTGGCGTTGGTCGAGCGTGAGTTCAATCCGGGCAACGAGGACGAGGGCGGCGGGACGGACGAGGAACACCACGCGGTGGCGGCGGCATTCTTCAGACGTTGGGTCCGCCGCCTCGACGGTGCGGTATAGCCGGCTGCCGGTCCCTTTTGGCCGTCGATGGTGAAACTTGGCACGAGGAGCGCGATGAAGCCGACAGAAGACTTTTCCCGTGCCCGGCGGATCCTGACGGAAATCCTGTCCTTCCGGCCCGACGTCCCGCCCGTCCCCGTGACGTTCGAGGGGGCGGGCGATCTGCCGTCCGCCTTTGCCGTCAGTGATTTCGCCGCCACCGCCGTCGCCGCCGCCGGGATCGGCGTCGCGGATGTGCTGACCGCCTTCGGGGGATGCGTGCCGGCCTTGCGCGTGGACCGGTGCCTTGCGTCCCGATGGTTCGCCTCCTCGATCGCGCCGCGGGGCTGGCCCCTGCCGCCGGTCTGGGATGCGATCGCCGGGGATTACGCGGCGGCAGACGGCTGGATCAAGCTGCACACCAATGCGCCCCACCATCGGGCCGCCGCGCTGAAGGTGCTGGATTGCGCCGCCGAGCGGGAGGCGGTGGCGGCGGCCGTCGCCCGCCGGGAGGCCGTGGCGCTGGAAGAGGCCATCGTGGCGGCCGGGGGCTGTGCCGCCGCGATGCGGACGACGGCGGATTGGCTCGCCAGTGACATGGGGCGGGCGATCGCGGCGGAGCCGCTGATCGACTGGCGTGACGAAGGCGCGGCGGCCGGCCTTGATCGCGCGGTGGATCCGGCGCGGCCGCTGGCGGGCGTCCGGGTGCTGGATGTCACCCGCGTGCTGGCCGGGCCGGTGGCGACCCGTTTCCTTGCCGGCCTCGGCGCCGACGTGCTGCGTATCGACCCGCCGCATCTGGAAGAACCTTCCGTGCTGCCCGAGACCCTGCTGGGCAAGCGCAGTGCCCGCCTCGACCTGCGCACGGCCGAGGGGCGGCACCGGTTCGAGGCGCTGCTGTCGGGTTGCGATCTATTGGTCCACGGTTATCGCCCCGGCGCTCTCGAGGGCCTCGGTTTCGGCGCGGTGGCGCGGCGTGCGCTCAACCCCGGGCTGATCGACGTGTCGCTGGATGCCTATGGCTGGACCGGACCCTGGCGTGGCCGGCGCGGCTTCGACAGTCTCGTGCAGATGAGCACTGGCCTCGCCGAGGCGGGCATGCGGCATTTTTCGGCAATGCGTCCGGTCGCCCTGCCGGTCCAGGCTCTCGATCATGCGACCGGCTATCTCATGGCCTTCGCCGCCCTGTCGGCGCTGGCGGCACGACGGCGGTCGGGCAGGGCGCTTTCGGCGCGCCTGTCGCTGGCGCGAACGGCGCATCTTCTGCTCGGTCATCCGATGGTCGAGGACGGGGCGGGGTTCGCCGAGCCGACGGCGGACGATTGGCAGGCGGAGATCGAGGCAACGGGCTGGGGTCCGGCCGCACGCCTGAAGATGCCGCTGGCCATCAAGGGGGTGGCCTTCGCCTATCCCCATCCCGCGCGCCCGCTGGGCGGCGACGGGGCGGCGTGGTGAGTGTCAGCCCCGCTGGGTCAGGGCGAGGCGCGCCACCTCGGCGACGCCGAGGCTGGTCGCCAGCTTGCCGTCTTCCAGCATGCTCAAGGGATACCAGCGGGCCTCCAGCGCATCGTCCGCCGCGACGGGTTCGCCCGACAGCCAGCGGCAGCGCACGGCGATGAGCACGAAATGCCGGCGCAGCGTGCCATCCTCCGCCTTGTCGAAAGCGTCGACGGCGGTAAAGGCGCCCATGCCCTCGGCCTGCACGCCGGTTTCCTCTGCCAGTTCGCGCAGGGCGGCGCTGGTCACCGTCTCGCCGAATTCGATCTTGCCGCCGGGAAAGCCCCAGAGCCCGGCGTCGGGCGGGTTGCGCCGCCGGACGAGAAGAACTACCCCCGCCCTTATGGTCACCGCGATGACGGCGGTGATCGGATGCAGGGTGATGGTGCCGGCCGTGGCCATGGTTCCCCGTTCGCTGGATCGAGACGGGGCGATGATAGCCCGCCGGGCGCGGGAAGCGAATCCATCCTCGAGGAGATTGCCGACACGGGGGGCGGGCGGCTAAACTGGTCACCCTTGACAAGGATGATGCGCGATGGTCGGGGTCCGGCAATTCGATGAGGCACGCCTGCTGGAGACGGCCCTTGCCCTGTTCTGGCGCAAGGGCTTCCAGGGCACCTCCATGCTGGATCTGGCCCGGGCGAGCGGCGTTCAGCGCAACTCCCTCTACAACGCCTATGGCGGCAAGGAAGTCCTGTTCCTGCAGGCTTTCGATCATTACGCGAAGCGCCTGATGGCGGGTGTCCGCGCCGCCTTCGCCGAGGCCGACCCGGCGAAGGCGCTGACGGCCTTCTTCGATCTCGGCATCGCCACCATGGCGGCCTCCGCCCCCGACGGCTGCTTCACGACGCGCACGGCGACGGAGGCCGAGATCCCGGACAGCGCCATCCAGGCCCGCCTGCGCCTGCTGCTCGACGAGATGGAGACGGTGGCGGGCGAGGCCCTGGCCCGCTCGGCCGGGTCCGGCCGGCTGGTGCACGACCCGGAGACCACGGCCCGAATCGCCGTCACCTTTTCACGCGGCCTCGCGGTGATGGAGCGTGTCCATCACGATCCGGCGCGGCTTCGCGCCAGCGCGGCGGCGCTGGTCCAGGTTCTGGTGCGGGACCCCCAAGCGCATCCTTGACACTGTTGCCAAATTTGACAATGGTGCCCAAGATCAATTCATACGGGGAAACGCCATGTCCGAAGCCGCCTTCGCCACCGCCATCGACGACCGTTATTTCGAGGATTATGTCCCCGGCAGCGTCTTCCGCTTCGGCCCGATCGCGGTGGAGGAGGCGGAGGTGATCGACTTCGCCCGGCGTTTCGATCCCCAGGACATGCACATCGATCCGGCCAAGGCGGCGGCGGGGCCCTTCGGCGGGCTGATCGCCAGCGGCTGGCACACCATCGGCTTGATGATGCGCCTCTTCGTCGATCACTACCTGTCCCATGTGGCGAGCCTTGCCTCGCCCGGCGTGGACGAGGTGCGCTGGCTGAAACCCGCCCGCCCCGGCGACAGCCTGAGCCTGCGCCTGACCATCCTCGAGGCCCGGGCCTCCGCCTCGAAGCCGGACCGGGGCATCGTCCATACGCTGGTCGAGGGCATCAACCAGCGGGGCGAGACGGTCGCCAGCTTCAAGGCGATGAATTTCCTCGGCCGCCGCCCGGCCTGAGGCGGTCAGCGCCGGCCGGGCCGCCGGCGCCAGTCCTTCTTCGGCTGGTTCGCCTTGTAGGCGGCGAGCAGCTTGTCGAAGCTCGCGCGCATGGCGTCCTCGATCGCCGGATTCTTCTCCAGTCGGGACAGCAGCATGGCGGCGGCTTCGAGGGTGGACAGGCTTTCGCGCCGGGGTTCCTTGCGCAGCTTGCCATAGGCGCTCGGCCGTTTCGGATTCAGGACGAAGCGGCGGCACTTCAGCAGCCAGGCATTCCGCCACCACAGGGTCTTCGCCTGCGACCAGGTGCCGTCGAGCAGGATGATGCCCTGCAGGCCCTTGAAGGGATCGAACTGGTCCGCAAGGGGCAGGCCCTTGGCGTCGACCGCGACGATTTCCTTGTCCGCCGGCAGGGTCTTCGTGTCGGTGGAGCCGAGGTAGAGCACGGCCCATTTCGACGGCGCCACCTCGCGCCCCAATGCCTTCGACAGGCTGGCCCAGGACAGGCCGATGCGGAAATGCGCATTCTGGAGATGGAGCAGGGTGAGTTTGGCCGTGCCCAGCTCCTTGTCCTGCTCCTGCGGGTGCTGAAGGATCAGCAACTCCATCTTGTTGGGCAGGGGCTGGATGCCCTCGCAGACGCAGAGCTTCGGCGGCTTGCCGCAACGGGGGCAGGCTTCGGGTTCTTCGGTCTCGGAAACGGCGGGTTCGATGAGGTCGTCGGTCATGATCGCGCGATCATGCCCGAATCCGGTGGCGGGAGGCATGCGAAACTTGAGGGCCGCGGCACGCGGGCCACGGGGCACGGAAATTTGTGCGCGTGCGATATGCACCCGGTTGACGGCATCGCGGCGGCTCGACATCCTTGTGTCATCGGGGGTCAGCCGGATTCCCGACGAACATATTCCCTGTGGGAGAGACCGGGACGCCTAGCGCGGCCCGGCGCCGAAGGAGCAACCGCCCCGGAAACTCTCAGGCAGAAGGACCGCAGGGAAGACGGCACTCTGGAAAGCAGGTCGGGCGCAGGCGCGCCACGGCCTCACCCAAGGGGTAAGCCGGTGGCGGTTTTCCACCGGTCAATCTCTCAGGTCCATCCGACAGAGGGGGCGGCACGGGACGGGGCAACCGTTCCGGGCTTGCATCCATTTCTGTAAGGGGGGACTCCCTTGGGGCCTGACGATACGCTGAAACGGACACCACTCTATGATCTGCACCTCGAACTCGGGGGCAAGATGGTGCCTTTCGCCGGCTACGAGATGCCGGTGCAATATCCCGCCGGTATCCTGACCGAACACAAGGCGACGCGCGGTGGCGCCGGCCTGTTCGACGTTTCCCACATGGGGCAGGCGTGGCTGGAGGGGCCCGATGTGGCTACCCTGTTCGAGACGCTGGTGCCCGGGGACATCGTGGGGCTGAAGCCGGGCCAGATCCGCTACACCCTGCTGATGGCGGAAGACGGCGGCATTCTCGACGATCTCATGGTCACCCGCCCGGTGGATGACGCGGATGGTTCCCGCCTGTTCCTCGTCGTCAATGCCGCCTGCAAGGATCAGGATTTTACCCATATCGCGGAACGCCTGGCCGGCAAGGCCACGCTGACGCGCCTTGGTGACCGTGCCCTGCTGGCCCTGCAGGGGCCGGGGGCTGCTGGGGTGATGGCGGGGCTTGGGCCGGACGCCAACGCGC
>JAQVKV010000093.1 GCA_028694545.1 Zavarzinia sp.
CCGGCCTCGCCCTCGACGGCGGCATCGTCGTCGACGAGGCGGCCCGCACCAGCGATCCCGCGATCTTCGCGATCGGCGACGTCACGCGCCGGCCCCTGCCGCTCTATGGCCGCATGCACCGACTTGAAAGCGTGCCGAACGCGCTCGAACAGGCGAAGCAGGTGGCGAGTGCCATCACCGGTCGCAAGGCACCGGCCCCCGAAGTGCCGTGGTTCTGGTCGGACCAGTATGATCTGAAGCTCCAGATCGCCGGCATTCCCTTCGACGCCGACCGGATCGTGACCCGTGGTGACATCGACACGGGGAAATTCGCCCTGTTCCATCTGAAGGGCGACCGTATCCTGGCGGTGGAGGCAGTGAACGCCCCGCCGGAGTTCATGGCGGGCAAGATGCTCATCGGCGGGAACAAGGCGGTCAACGCCGGCAAGCTCGCGGACACCACGGTTTCAATGAAGGAGGTCGCGGCCTGAGTGCCGTGTAGAGAGAAGACGATGGCCAAGATCACCTATATCGAACACAACGGCACCCGGCACGTCATCGACGTCAAGAACGGCCTTTCGGTCATGGAAGGCGCCGTGAAGAACAACGTTCCCGGCATCGACGGCGATTGCGGCGGCGCCTGCGCCTGCGCGACCTGCCACGTCTATGTCGACGAAGCCTGGCGCGACAAGGTCGGCACGCCCGAGGAACTCGAGACGTCCATGCTCGAATTCGCCGAGAATGTGGCCGAGAATTCGCGCCTGTCCTGTCAGATCGTGGTCAGCGACGCCCTCGACGGCCTCGTCGTCACCATGCCGGAAAGCCAGCACTGAGGCTTTGCGCGCGGCCGGTCCCCGGACCGGCCGCCCTTCAGGATACGCGCAGGCGGGGCGGCGCCATCGCAACCCCGAGCTGGTCCGCCACTTCGTTGATCGCGCAGATGATGTGATAGAGGCTGCTGGTTCTGGACGGCGCCTCCAGTGGCCGGCCATCCGGACCGATATGTTCGTGCCAAGCGCCCGGGACCGGATGCTCGAAATAGCGACGCAGGCCCCGGATCGCGACCGCGGCCCGCTCGGCGGCATGGGCCGCCGCCGCTTCGCTCCGCGCTTCGGTCATGGCGAGGCAATGGGCCTTGATCCGCTCCGTCTGCGGCCACAGCCGGCACAGCGTATCGCGCACCGTCAGATCACCGTTCAATTCATTGAGGGCAAGTCCGCGCGCGGCATCCACCCCGGGGCCTTCGCCCACCAGGATCAGCCGGACCCCGGCGGCGACGGCGTCATGACGGCCGCGCGAGCGGCCCCATCGCATGAGCAACCACGCCCATTCAAACTGATGTCCCGGCTCGACCACGTCGTCGGGCGCCGTCTCGACCCGCCGCCAGTCACCGTCGAAATATTCCCGCAGCGCGCCGGTCACCGGTTCGATGAAGGACGACAGGCACAATTCGGCGATCTCGTCGGCAAGGGCTCCCCAGGCCGGATCGTCCGAAATCGCCTCCCATGCGAGGCAGGCTTCCAGCATGTGCATATGCGGATTGGCCTTCAGCGGCAGGATGCGGGGATTGCCTTCCTCGAACCCCGCCTTCGGATGGGCGAATTCGGCCTGGATGCGGCCCCGAAGCGCCTCCGCCACGCCCTCCAGATGGGCCGGTTGCTCACCGACCCCCGCCGCGGCGGCAAGGCCGAACAGGATGAAGGCGTGGTCATAGAGATCGAAAGCATCGTCCAGCACGCGCCCCTCGGCATCGAGCAGGCGAATGACGAACCCCTTCGGGCCGATGAAACGTTCGAGACTGACCAGCCCGTGGCGGATCAGATCACGGGTGGGCCCGGCCCAGCCCAGGCGTTCGGCGATGGCGAAGGCATAGATCTGGCGACCGGTCACCCGGGCCCGGCGCGGTTCCTCGATGACCGAACCATCGATGGCGAGACGCTCGAAGAAGCCGCCTTTCTCGAAATCGACCGCCGTCGTCGACCAGAGCGGCAAGGCCGCCTCGAACAGCCACGCCTTGATCACCTCGAATTCGGAGATCAGTTCCTGCATGCCGCTCATCATGCTTCTCCCTGGACCATTTCGGTCGACGGATGTTCCGATCACCCGGGCCGTCGGCAACGCAACACGAACGAACAACCGCCCCGGCGCCGGATTCGCTTCGGCATGATCAGGCCCGGCTTTTCAGCAGGTCGCCGACAAACGCCGCGAGATCCCCGCCTTTGAACAAAAACCCCGGAATCCCGGCCGCCGCCGCCGCCGCGAGGTCCGATTCGCGGTCGCCCACCATCAGGCTGCGCGCCCGGTCCACCGGCCAATGCGTCATGAGATCGAGCAGCATGCCCGGTTCGGGCTTGCGCCAGTCGCTGGCCTGACGATAGGCCTCGATCGTCGCTTCCGGATGGAAGGGACAAAAGCGTTCGTCATCGATATGGGCCCCCACCACGGCGAGACCGTCGCGAATATGGCGCCGGAGCCCGAAGTAATCCGCTTCGGAGTAGAGCCCCCGGCCGATGCCGGCCTGATTGGTGACGACAAAGACATAGAAGCCGAGGCGGTTGGCCAGCCGGATCGCCTCCGGCGCGCCTTCGATCCAGTCGAATCGGTCGATGCTGCCGACATGTCCATGATCGATGTTGACCACCCCGTCACGGTCGAGGAAGAGCGCCGGCCGGCGGCGGCGGGCGGGGATTTCCGTCTGCGCCCGCGCGTAATCCGCCGGAATGCCGATATCGAGGAAATAGCCCTCGGCGACATGGCCGATCAGGCGCCCCGCTTCGGCGAGGCGCGGCAGCACGTCCTGCTCGAGCGAGCATGGCGCCGAAAGCACGTCGACGAGCGCGCGCCGGAACAGATAGACCCCGGCATTGACCAATGCCGGCTCGCCCGCGCGGGGGGCTGCCGCGGCGAACTGATCGATGCGGTCCCCCTTCAGCGTGACGACGCCATAGCGCCCCGCCTCGGGCAGGCGCCGCAGGCTGAGCGCGCCGACAAGGGAAGAGTCGTCCGGCAGGGCGGCGGCGAGATCGGCCAGCGGGAGGTCGAACCAGGAATCGCCGTTGAACAGGAAGAAGGTCTCGTCCAGCCGGTCGCGGGCATGCCAGATCGCGCCCCCCGTGCCTGCCCGCTCCGGCTCGACCGCGATATCGACCGTGATGTCGAGGCCCAGCGACGCGGGCAACGCGGCGGCAAAGGCCCTGACCTGTTCCGAGGCGAAGGCCGCCAGCAGCAGGATGCGCGAGATCCCCTGGCGGGCGATCTCCGCGATCAGGATTTCGAGGAAGGGCTGGCCCGCGACGGGCAACAGCGGTTTCGGCGTCTGCGTTGTCAGCGCCCCGAGCCGACTGCCGAGGCCTCCACAGAGGATGACTGCCTGTTCAACCCGCGCCACGATCGCTCCCTAGAGCTTCCAGGCCTGACAGCCGACCGCGTTGAACTTGACCGGCGTCGCCTGCCCGCCCGCCATGTTCAGGGCCTGGAGCAGGCTGTAACGACTCTCCGGCTGCACCATGAAGAACATGAAGCCGCCACCGCCCGCCCCCGAGACCTTGCCGCCTTCGGCACCGTTGCGCATGGCGACCTGGAACAATTCGTCGATACGATCGGTCGAGACACCGCTTGCCGTCGCCTGCTTGGCTTTCCACGAATCGTTCATGATTTCGGCCATGCGGTGGAAATTGCCGACGAGGAGCGCGCTCTTCATCTCGATGGCGTCGGCCTTCAGCCGATGCATGGCGTCGATCGTGCGCGAGCCCGAAGCGGTCAGCCCGGCCGTCTGCCGGTCGATGATTTCCGCCGACGACCGCGATCTCCCCGAGAAACAGACGACGAAGGAACTCTCCAGCTCGTTCACGATGGCGTCGGAGACCCGCAAGGGGTTCACGATCACCCGCTCCTGCGGCAGGAATTCGATGAAGTTGATGCCGCCGAAAGCGGCCGCATATTGGTCCTGCCGTCCGCCGGCGAGGCCAAGATCGATCCGCTCGATCTCGAACGCGAGATGAGCGACGTCATATTTGCCGAGCGGGGCGCCGAGCACCTCGCGGAACGCGTCGACCAGGGCGACGACGAGGGCCGAAGACGAACCGAGGCCCGACCCCGCCGGGGCATCCACCGTCGTCTTGATGGTCATGGGCCACGCTTCGCCCTTGCCGCCGAATTCCCCGATCATGCGCTCGTAGACGCCCCGGTGAAGCAGCAATTTCGCGTTCGACAGCGGCTCGTCGAGATCAAACGTCTCGGAAATGCCCATGTCGTCAGACTGGAAGCAGACCCGCCCGTCGTCGCGCGGCAGGATCGACGCGAAAGCATAGCGCTCGATGGTCACGTTCAGAACGGCGCCGCCGAACTGGTCGCAATAGGGCGACAGATCCGTTCCGCCCCCGGCAAGGCCGAGGCGAAGCGGCGCGCGCGCGCGCGTCTTGCGATAACCGACCGACATGTCCCCCCCCGACCAGAACCGTTCAGAGCACTTCCTTCAATCGCACCGCATGGTCGATCCGGGTCACCAGCACCCCCGAGGCGCTGACGACCACGGCCAGATCCTCGACCCCCAGGATGCGCACCGGCAAGCCGTCTGTGATGATGATGTTGTTCTTCGCGTCCCGCATGCGCACGTCGCCGATGGTCACATTGCCGACTTCGCATTTCGGCAGTTCGACATAGGCCGCCTGCCAGTTGCCAAGATCGGACCAGCCGCAGGACAAAGGCACGGTAACGACACCGGCGGCCTTCTCGAACAGGGCGTAATCGATCGAATCCTTGGGGGCCGTCGCGAAAGCTTCCGGGTCGAGCAGCAGCGTGCCCGGCAGCGCGCCCGGCCTGGCTTCGATCACGGCGCTTGTCGCCGCATCGAGGATCGCCTTCATGTGCACTTCCGCCTCGGCCAGGAAACCTTTCGCGGTCAGCACGAACATGCCGCTGTTCCAGTCGAAACGGCCCGAGGCGAGATAGGTGACGGCGGTGGTGATGTCGGGCTTTTCATGGAAGCTGGCGACGGCAAAGGCGCCGCCGTGGCCTTCCAGGACGTCTCCCCGCTCGACATAGCCGAATTCGGTCGCCGGGCGATCCGGTGCGATGCCGAAGGTCACAAGCTTGCCGTCGGCGGCCGCCGATCCGGCGATCGCCAGCGCCGCCCGGAATGCCTCCTCGTCCCGGATCAACTGGTCGGACGGGAAGATGCCGATCGGTACGTTGGCGCCATGGTTGCGGGCAACCCAGGCGACGGCGGCGGCGATGGCCGCAGCCGAATCACGGCGCTCAGGCTCGAGCAGGATGGTCGCTTCGTCGAAGCCGATCTCCGCCAGTTGCTCGCGCACCACGCCCTCGTGAACCGTGTTGCAGACGATCAGCGGAGCTGCGGCGCCAGGGACGGCAAGGCGACGCGCCGTGATCTGGAACAGGCTGCGGTCCTGCCAGATCTTCAGGAACTGCTTCGGCATCATATCGGTGGACAGTGGCCAGAACCTCGTGCCTGACCCACCACACAGAATGACCGGAACAATACCCTTCATGACCGTACCTCGATGGGATTCCGGGACGCAGTGCCCGAAGCTGTCCTGCCCCGGGGTGTACGCCAGTCCGGACAGGACGTGTTCGCTCGAATCCCCTTCATTCGCCGGCACGAGACTACACGCCCCCGCCGTCACATGTCACCAGCGACGGCAATCGAGCGACGACATGGAAGTATCTGGCGGAGCGGCGCCCCACCAGATACGATTTCCCCCCTTACAAGCGTTCGATGATGGTGGCCGGCGCCATGCCGCCGGCGGCGCACAGCGTGGCGAGGCCGACATTCAGGTCGCGTCGCTCCATCTCGTCCAGCAGGGTGCCGAGAATGATCGCGCCGGTCGCCCCGATCGGATGGCCCAGCGCCATGGCGCCGCCGTTCACGTTGACGATCGACGGATCGATGTCGAGGTCACGCATGTATTTGAGGGGCACGACCGCGAAGGCTTCGTTGATCTCGAACAGATCGATGTCGGACAGCGTCATGCCGGCAAGCGCCAACGCCTTCCTGGTCGCGGGGCCCGGCGCGTTCAGCATCAGTTCGGGGCTGTCGCCGGCGGTCGCCATGGCGCGGATGCGGGCGCGCGGTTTCAGGCCGTGGGCCTTCGCATATTCGGGAGAGGCCAGCACGACCGCGCCCGCCCCGTCGACCACGCCGGACGAATTGCCGGCATGGTGGATATGCTCGATCCTCACGTCCGGATAACGGCGCTCGACCAGCGCCTTGTAGCTCGTGCCCGTCTCGTCGACCGGCTGGTCATAGACGGCGGCGAAGGCGGGTTTCAGCTGCGCCAGACCTTCAAGCGTCGTGTTCGGGCGCGGAAACTCGTCCCGGTCGAGGGCGAGACGGCCGTCGTCATGATGAACCGGCACCAGCGAACGGTCGAAATGGCCATTGCGGATGGCGTGATCTGCCCGGCGCTGGCTTTCCACCGCCAGCCTCTCCGTGTCCTCGCGCGAAATGCCTTCCAGCGTCGCGATCAGGTCGGCGCAGATGCCCTGATGGGGCTGGGGGTGGATTTCCCGCAGGTGTAGATTACCCGAATCCATGGTGCGGCTGCCGAGCCCCGCGCCATATGACATGGATTCGACCCCGCCCGCGATCACCAGCTCCTGCATGCCCGACATGATGCCCATGGCGCCCAGATTGACCGCCGTCAGGCCCGAGCCGCAGAAGCGATCCAGCGACATGCCCGGCGCATCATCGGCGAAACCGGCGTCCAGCGCCGCCATGCGGGCGATGCAGAACCCCTGCTTGCCCACCTGGGTGCCGCAGCCTGCGATGACGTCGTTCACATCCGCCGTGTCGATGCCGTTGCGTTCGACCAGCGCCTTCAGCACGTGGGACAGGATCCGCTGCGGATGAACCTCCGACAAGCTGCCCTTGCCCAGCTTGCCGATGCCACGCGGCGTGCGCGCCGCGTCGATGATCCAGGCTTCTCTCATGTTTCTCTCCCCTTGGTTGATTTAAACGTTCATTTAACAGACGGCGGGGCACGGGACAAGAAGCGCATTGCAGCCCCTTTCCGAACGGCTTACGGCTGGCCCCGCGACAAGTCGGAGAGGAAACAGGCATGGGCATGACGGAAACCCTGGAGACGGTCACCCGCATCGACCGTTTCATCCGCGATGTGGTGATCCCCTACGAAAAGGACCCACGCAACGGCGGCCATGGCCCGAGCCAGGACCTCGTCGACGAAATCCGCGCCAGGGCCCGCGCGGAAGGGCTGGTCAGCCCCCACATCAAGCCGGACGGCCGTCACGTCAGCCACCGCGAGACGGCGCTGCTGCTGCGGGCGTCGGGCTATTCGCCGCTCGGCCCTTTGGCGCTGAACGTCATGGCGCCAGACGAAGGCAACATGTTCCTGCTCGGCAAGGTCGCCAATCCGGAGCAGAAGCGCCGCTTCCTCGCGCCCCTGGTCGCCGGCCATACCCGCTCCGCCTTCTTCATGACGGAACCGGACGGGGGTGCGGGCTCCGATCCCTCGATGATGAAGACCACCGCGCGGCGCGACGGCAACCACTGGATCATCGACGGCCGCAAGAGCTTCATTACCGGCGCCGAAGGGGCGGCCTGCGCCATCATCATGGCGAAGTCGGAAGAAG
>JAQVKV010000094.1 GCA_028694545.1 Zavarzinia sp.
CGCGGGCGCAGGCGATGATGGGCGGCAGGCCTGTCTTTTCCTCGTAATCACGCAAGTCCGCGTTGAAGAAATTATAGCCGAAGCCCGCCGTGTGCAGCATCAGCATGCGGGGGGTGATGTCGCGCTTCGGGGCGCGCAACACGGGATTGCCCGCCGCATCGAAGCCTTCCAGCACCTGGATCGCGGCGATCTCGGGCACATAGGTGCGCGCAGGGGCGTCGAGGTCGAGGCGGCCCTGTTCGACGAGCTGGAGAATGGCCGTCCCCGTCACGGCCTTGGTGCAGGAGAAGATGGCGAAGACCGTGTCCTCGGTCATCGGCGCGGGCTCGGCGAGGGAGCGGCGGCCGGCCGTCCCGGTGTAGATCGTGCCCTTGGCGTCGGTCGCCATGGCGACGACGCCGGGAACGCCGCCCTTGCTTTCGACCGCCGAACGCAGAACGGCGTCGGCGGCGGATTTCAGGTCCTTCGACATGCATCTCTCCCTGTTGGCGTCCTCTTCACGCGGGACGCTGCCGGTCGATCATGCCGTCCTGGAAGCGTATCGTCGCCCCCCTTACGGGTGGAATGTCAGTCCTCGATATCGCGTTCGCCCCGGGTGACGTCGCGCATGCGGGCAATCGCTTCCTCCGTCGCGATCAGCCGGGCCTGCGCCTCGCGCTCGGCGACGAGGCCCCGGGCCAGCGGCACCGTGACGGCCTCGCGCACCAGCCGCTTCAGGCTGGCGGTCGCCTCGCGCGACTGGTCGGCCAGGCGGTGCGCCATGATCATGGCGGCATCAAGGGCAAGGTCGGGCGCCATTTCCTGCGCGATGCCGATCTGCAGCGCCTGCAGCGGCGAGACGGTGCGTCCCATCAGGATCAGCTCCAGCGCCTTGGCCGGGCCGATCAGCCGGGGCAGGCGCTGGCTGCCGCCGCCGAGCGGGGCCAGACCGATATTCGCCTCGGGAAAGCCGAGGCCGTAATCCCCGTCCTCGACCACGCGGATGTCGCAGGCGAGGGCCAGATCGAAGCCGGCGCCGATGCAGGTGCCGTTGATCGCGGCGACGAAGGGCAGGGGGCTTGCCTCGATCCGGGCGAGCTGGCGGGCGAAGGCGCCGATCGCGGGCAGCGGATCGTCGGCCATGGTGGTCGCGGCGGCGCGCTGGTGCCGTCCCATGTGTTCGAGATCGCGCACCGCATAGGGCCCGCCGAACACGCCGTCGGCGCCCCCCGTGACCACGACGGCGCCGAGACCCCGGGCCGCCTCGATCGTATCGAGGGCGCGGGCGAGGTCCTCGACCACAGCGCCGTCGAATTCGCCGTGCGGCGAATTCAGCAGGGTGAGGATGGCGATAGCCTCTTCGATGCGAACCGTGACCTGGCTCATGACGTCCTCGTCAAAGCGTCAGCCCGAGGCGAGATAGCGGACCGCCGCATCCCGCTCGAACAGATAGAGAAGGGTGCGCAGCGCCGTGCCGCGCGGGGTGTTCAGGTCCGGATCCCGTTCGAGCAGGAGCCGCGCGTCATCATGCGCGATCTCCATCAAGCCCGCATGACGATCGAGATCGACAAGGCGGAATTCCGGCACGCCCGACTGTTTCGTGCCCAATATCTCGCCCGCCCCCCTGATGCGCAGGTCGGCTTCGGCGATGACGAAACCATCGTCCGTGTCGCGCAGGGTTTCAAGGCGCTGGCGCGCGGTCTTGCCCGCGCCGTCGGCCATCAGCAGGATGCAGAAGGAGGCGTCCGAGCCGCGTCCGACCCGGCCGCGCAACTGGTGCAGTTGCGCCAGCCCGAAACGCTCCGCCTGTTCGATCACCATCACCGTCGCCTTGGGCACGTCCACGCCCACTTCGATAACGGTCGTGGCGACCAGAAGTTTCAGCTTTCCGTCCGCGAATTCCTGCATGACGCGGTCTTTTTCCGCCGCCTTCATGCGCCCGTGGACGAGACCGACATGATCGGGGAAACGCGCGGCGAGATGGGCGAAGCGGTCTTCCGCCGCCGCCGCGTCCGTGGTCTCCGATTCGGTCACCAGCGGGCAGACCCAATAGACCTGCGCGCCCCGTTCAAGCGCCCGGGCGATCGCCGCCACCATCTCGTCGAGGCGCGAGAGCGAGACCACGCGGGTGTCGATCTTCTGCCGCCCCGCCGGCTTCTCCATCAGGCGCGAGACATCCATGTCGCCGAACGCCGTCAGGGTCAGGGTGCGGGGAATGGGCGTGGCGCTCATCACCAGCACGTCCAGCCCGTCGTCGCCCTTGGCGGCCAGGGTGAGACGCTGGTCGACACCGAAGCGATGCTGTTCGTCGATCACCGCAAGGCCGAGGTCGTGATAGGTCACCTCGCCCTCCAGCAGGGCATGGGTGCCGACCACGATGTCGATCTCGCCCGCCGCCAGCGCCGCCAGCAGCTTGCGCCGGCCCGCCCCCGTGTCGCGCCCGGTCAGCACCGCGAGGCGCAGCCCCGCCGCCTCGCACAGCGGCGCCAGGCTCTTGCCGTGCTGGCGGGCCAGCAATTCGGTCGGCGCCATCAGGCAGGCCTGCCGGCCGGCCTCCACCGCGATCGCCATGGCCATGAGGGCGACCACCGTCTTGCCTGCGCCGACGTCGCCCTGCAACAGCCGCAGCATGCGGACGGGCGAAGCAAGGTCTTCCGCGATCTCGCGGATCGCCTGTTCCTGCCCCCCGGTCAGGGCATAGGGCAGGGCCGCGCGCAGCCGCGACTGAACGGCGCCGGTGCCCACCACGGGCCGCCCCCGGCTGCGCCGCAGGCGCCGGCGCACGAGGGCGAGTGCCAGTTGGTTGGCCAGCAATTCGTCATAGGCGAGACGCTGCCGCGCCGGCCCGTCGGCCGAGACATCCGCCGCGTCGTTGGGCCGGTGCACGGTGCTCCAGGCCTCGAACCACAGGGGCCAGGCCTCGCGCCGGACCAGCGCCGGGTCCAGCCATTCGGGCAGGTCGCGCGGCGCATGATCGAGGGCCGCGAGCACCACTTTCGCCATCGCCCGCGCGGTCACCCCGGCGGAGAGCGGATAGATCGGATCGATCGGCGGGATCTTCGCCGCGTCCTCGGGCGGGACGACGTAATCCGGATGGGGCATCTGGCGCAGGCCCTCCCAGGTCTCCATGCGCCCGCTGATCAGCCGCGTGGCCCCGACGGGCAGCAGGCGCGACAGCCAGTCCCCTTCCGCCTTGAAATAGACGAGCTGCATCTCGCCCGACGGATCGGCGACCAGGACCCGATAGGGCTGGCGCGGCCCCCGCCCGGGGCGATGGCCGATCACCTCGACCTCGATGGTCGCGATCTCGTTCACCGGCGCTTCCATGATCGTCGGCCGCGCCCGGCGGTCGACGAGGGCGAAGGGCAGGTGGAACAGCACGTCCACCACCCGTTCCCCGCCCACCGCCTTGGCGATCGGCTTGGCCGTCTTCGGCCCGACCCCCGGAAGGCCGGTCAGCGACGCGAAAAGGGGGAGGAGGGAGGCGGGACGCATACCGCCTCGATACAGGTTTGCGGCCGGGGGCTCAAGGTACAGGACGGAATGGACCGTCGGTTGTCAGGCGCGCGATCCGCGCTTCGAGTTCGGCGATCCTCGCATCGCGCTCGGCAATGGCGGCCGCCACGAGCCCGGCGTCGATGAGTTGGGGGATGTGCTGGGGGCAATTGGCGTTCCAGGTTTCGACCGTGAACACGATCGCCCGTTCGGCCCGACCTCCGCCCTCCTCGGGGCGGAGCGCGTCGAGCAAGGCCCCGTCCCCCTCGACCACCTGTGCCGTACCCCAGAGCTTGATGCGGCGCCGGTAGGCATAGTCGATCAGGAAGATGAAAGCCCTCGGGTTTTCCGAAAGATTGCCAATCGTGATGTATTGCCGGTTTCCGGCGAAATCGGCGAAGCCCAGCCGCCGCGCGTCGAGCACGTGGAGAAAGCCGGGTGGCCCGCCCCGGTGCTGGATATAGGGCTGGCCCGCCGCGCTGGCGGTCCCGAGGAAGAAACTGGTCTGCGCGCCGATGAATTGTGCGAGCCGGGGCGTCACGCGATCGGACCAGGGCGGTAAACCGTCCTGGAAATCGCGGGATCCCCGGGCCGCCTGCGCCGCCTTGACCGCCGGCGAAAAGGCGACGTCGCTCGGTGTCCGAGGAGGTTGGCGCATCGGACGGATCTCCCTGCCGCCGGAAGGCGTGCGCCGTCGGATCAGGCGGCGACGCCGGGCGCCACGGCCGGAAAGTCGATGTCGGTCCCGGCCACTTCGTTGAGGTAGTTGGTCCAGATGTTCAGGGCGACGTGCTGGACGATCTCGATGATCAGGGCATCGTCGTAATCGGCCGCGCGCAGGGCCGTCAGGTCTTCATGGGCGACATGACCCCGGGTGGCCGCGACCTTGAGGGCGAAGCGCACGGCGACATCGGCGCGGGCGTCGTTGGAGCGGCCGGCACGGTTCGCCGCGATTTCCTCGTCCGGCAGGCTGGCGGCCAGATAGGTATGGGCCGAAAGGCAGTAGGCGCAGCCGTTGAATTCGGCAATCGCCAGCGCGATGCGCTCGCGCGTGGCGGCGGGCAGGCGGCCCTTGCCCAGGGCACCGGAGAGCCCGAGGTAGCCGTCGAGCGCGGCCGGGCTCTTCGCGACGAGACGGAACAGGTTGGGCACGCCGCCGAGCTGCTTTTCGACCTGACGCAGGAGCGGGCGCGAGGTTTCCGGGGCGGCGTCGATCGAGGCGGGGATTTCGATGCGGGACATGGCGCGTGCTCCTCTGATGGCGGTGACGACGGGAGCAGGCTATGGGCTTCCGGGAAATTGGCATAGCCTGCCATTATTGGAAATATCCTCTCTCTGGATGGAAGGAATGGTCGATCGTCTCGAAACCATGTCGATCCTGGTCGCGGTGGTGGACGCGGGCAGCCTGTCGGCTGGCGCGCGGCGGCTGGGCCTGCCGCTGGCGACCGTCAGCCGCCGTGTCGCCGATCTCGAGGCGGCGCTGGGCGCCCGATTGCTGCTGCGCTCGCCGCGTGGCCTCGTGACGACGGAGGCCGGCGCCGCCTATCTCGGCGCCTGCCGACGCATTCTCGACGAGGTGGCGGAGGCGGAGCGCGTGGCCGCCGGTGAATTCGTCGTGCCGAAGGGGCTGTTGAGCCTGACGGCGCCCGTGGTCTTCGGGCGCCTGCATGTCCTGCCGGTGATCACCGCGTTCCTTGCCGCCTATCCGGCCATCGACGTCCGGCTGGAACTGGGCGATCGCAACGTCAATCTCCAGGAGGAACAGATCGACGCCGCCATCCGTATCGGCCACCTGCCCGACAGCGGTCTGCGCGCACGCCGGGTGGGGGTGGTGCGCCGCGTCGTCTGTGCCGCGCCCGCCTATCTGGCGGCGCGCGGCGTGCCGGCGCGGCCCGAGGACCTTGCCGCCCACGACTGCATCACCTTCGCCAATTTGATGGCGCCGGACCGCTGGTATTTCGGCGAAGGGCGACGGGAGCGGCCGGTCCCTATTCACTCCCGGATGACGGTCAATACGGCGGAGGCGGCGATCGAGGCGGCGTCGGCCGGCCTCGGCCTGACCCGGGTCCTGTCGTATCAGGTGGCGCGGGCGGTGGCGGATGGCCGGTTGTCGGTCGTGCTGGCGGATGACGAACCGGGCCCCTGGCCGGTGCATATTCTCTACGGCGACGGGCTGGTACCGCGAAAGTTGCGTGCCTTCGTCGATTTCGCCGCGCCAAGGCTCGAGGCGTCACTTGCCGGGGCCATGGTGTGAAAGCCCACGCGTGACAGCCGGCCTTCGCCGGCCTATACCATCGCCCCATGCAGGACGACGATATCGAGAACCGGCGGCGGCGGGCGCGTTATCGCTCGTGGCATCGGGGCACCAAGGAAACCGACATCATCCTCGGCCGTTTCGCCGACGCCCATGTTTCGGCGTTCGGGGCGGACGAGCTGGCGCAATATGAGGCACTGCTCGAGGAGCAGGACCCGGACATCTACGCCTGGGTGACCGGCACCGCCGAGGCGCCGGCGCATATGCGCGGGGCCGTGCTCGACCTCCTGCTCAAGTTCCGCGTCGACGCCTGATCCGCAAAGTCGTTCCCGTGCTTACCCTCGCCAAGATCCTGGACGACAGGCCGCGCCTGACCCTGGCCGAGGTGCCGGAAGGGGTGGACGCGCTCGCCATCGCCGAGATGGCGAAGACGGTCGACGTGCTGCATCTCGCCCGCGACGAGGCGCGGCTGCCCGCGCTGCTCGCCGCCCTCGAATTCTTCGCGCCCGAGCTGGACGTCCTCGTGCTGCCGGCGTGGGATTGCCTGCCCTATGACCGGGTCTCGCCCGGGCCGGAAATCGTCGCCCGGCGCATGGAAGTGCTCAGCCGCCTTGCGGTGCCGCGCGAGACGGCGGGCGGGCGCGTCGTCCTTGCCTCGGTCGAGGCGGCCTTGCAACGCCTGCCGCCCCGCGCCGCCATCGCGGCCGAGACCCTGCGCGCCAAGGTGGGCACGGATCTGCCGATCGGGACGCTCACCGCCTATCTGGCGCGCTCGGGCTATTCCAAGGTGGGCACGGCGAGCGAGGCGGGCGAATTCGCCGTGCGCGGCGGCATCGTCGACATATTGCCGCCCGGGGCCGAGGAGGGTTATCGCCTCGATTTCTTCGGCGACACGATCGAGACCGTGCGCCGCTTCGATCCCCAGTCCCAGCGCACCACGGGGACCGCGACCGAAATGGCGCTGGTGCCCGCCAGCGAAGTGCCCTTCGAGGCGGACGCCATCCGCCGTTTCCGCCAGGCCTATGTCGAATTGTTCGGCGCCGTCACCGACGATGATCCGCTCTACGAGGCGGTTTCGGCCGGGCGGCGCCATGCGGGCGTCGAACATTGGCTGGCCCTGTTCTACGACCGGCTCGATTCCCTGCTCGACTATTGCCCGGGATCTTACGTCAGCCTCGATTCGCAGTTCGAGGCGGCGGTGGAAGCGCGGCTGGCCCTGGTCACCGATTATCACGCCGCCCGTGTCGCCGCGCGCGAGCAGAAGACCGTGGTCGCCCAAGGCACGGTCTACAAGCCGCCGCCGCCGGGCCTGCTCTATCTGACCGGCACGACGCTGGAAGACGCGCTGGCGAAACGCAAGGTGCGTGTGTTCGAGCCCTTCGCCGCGCCGAAGGCGGCGCTTGATCTGAAGGGCAGGCCCGGGCGGGATTTCGCGCCCGAACGGGCTCAGGGCGGCAGTCCTTATCAGGCCTTGGCGGGGCATCTCGCCGGCCTCGTCGCCGCCGGCAAGCGGCCGGTGATCGCCGCGACCTCCATCGGGTCGCGCGACCGTCTGCACATGGTGCTGCGCGATCATGGCATCGAGCCGATCGCGGCGGTGGAAAGCCCGCGGGCGATCGCCGACCTGCCGCGCAATTGCGTGGCGCTGGCCATCATCGGCATCGACCGGGGTTTCGAGACCGACGATCTCGCCGTCGTCACCGAACAGGACCTGCTGGGCGACCGCCTGATCCGCGCTTCCAAACGGGCGCGCAAGGCGGACAATTTCCTGACCGATGCCTCGACACTGTCGATCGGTGACCTCGTCGTGCATGTCGATCACGGCATCGGCCGCTTCGAGGGGCTGAAGACCATCG
>JAQVKV010000095.1 GCA_028694545.1 Zavarzinia sp.
GCTGGCGCGCCGCGCCATGGCGAAGCGCAGCGGCCTCGTGCTTGGCCTTGGCATCGTCGGCGCCGCCCTGTTTTACGGTGACGCGGTCATCACGCCGGCGATTTCCGTGCTCTCCTCGGTCGAGGGGCTGAAGCTGGTAACGCCGATCTTCGACCCCTATGTCGTGCCCATCACCATCGGCATCATCCTCGGCCTATTCCTGGTGCAGAGCCGGGGGACCGCCAAGGTCGCGGTCTTCTTCGGGCCGATCACCGCCGTCTGGTTCGTCGCGATCGGTGTTGCCGGCGCCAGCCATATCGCGGACGAACCGACCGTGCTTCTCGCCTTCAACCCGGTCTATGCGGTGGACTTCCTGCTGCAACACCGGATCGTCGGCTTCATCGCGCTCGGCTCCGTCCTGCTGGCCTCGACCGGCGCCGAATCCCTCTATGCCGATCTCGGGCATTTCGGACGCAAGCCCATTCAGGTCGCCTGGATGGGACTGGTCTTTCCCTCGCTTACCCTGAATTACCTCGGCCAGGGCGCGCTCGTGCTGTCCGATCCGTCGGCGGCCGAAAATCCCTTCTTCCTGCTGGCGCCGGACTGGGCGCTGGTGCCCCTCGTCGTCCTGGCGACGGCGGCCACCACCATCGCCTCCCAAGCGGTGATCTCGGGCGCCTTCTCCCTGTCGCGGCAGGCGATCCAGCTCGGCATCCTGCCGCGCATGGAAATCCGCCATACCTCGGGCGAACACGCGGGCCAGATCTACCTTCCGCGCGTCAACAAGCTGATGATGGTCATGGTCATCATCCTCGTGCTGGCGTTCCAGGAATCGGGCCGTCTGGCCGCCGCCTACGGCATCGCCATCACGGGCTGCATGCTTGTCACCTCGATGCTGCTGCTGATCGTGATGAACCGGCGCTGGCACCTGCCCCTGCTGCTGTCCGCCCTGATCATCCTGCCTTTCTTCGCGATCGAGCTGATCTTCATGGCGGCCAACCTGCTGAAGGTGGCGGAGGGCGGCTGGATGCCCCTGGTCATGGCGGTCAGCCTCGTCATCCTGATGCGGACATGGGTCCAGGGGACGCGGATCCTCGCCGAGAAATCACGGCGCGACAGCCTGCCCCTGCTCGACGTCGTCGCCATGCTGGAGAAGAGCAGCCCGCACCTCGTGCCCGGCACGGCCATGTTCCTGACCTCGACGCCGAACGTCGCCCCGGTCGCCCTCATGCACAACCTGAAGCACAACAAGGTCCTGCACGAGATGAACGTCATCGTGACGATCGAGGTCGCGCAAGAGCCCTATGTCGACGCGGAAGCGCGCGTTTCCGTGCAGTCGCTCAGCCCGCACATGATGCTGATGCGCGTCTCCTACGGCTATATGGAAAGCCCGAACCTGCCGAAGGCGCTGGCCGCCGCGCGAAAGCTCGGTCTCAAATACGACATCATGAGCACGTCGTTCTTCCTCGGCCGCCGCTCGCTGCGCCCGAGCGCCAAGAGCGGCCTGCGCCTGTTCCTGAACCGGCTCTACATCTCGCTGGCGCGGAACGCGTCCGACGCCACGGAATTCTTCCAGATCCCGTCCGACCGCGTGATCGAGCTCGGGACCCAGATGACGATCTGACATGGCGCCCGTCATCACCATCGACAGCGCCCGCAACGACCGCTACCGCACCTGGGAAAAGCTGCTGGACGGAAGGGGCATCCGCAAGCACGGCGCCTTCCTGCTGGCTGGCCGCAAGACCGTGCCCGAGGCGCTTTCGCTTGCCCCCGACCGTTTCACCGCCGTCCTCGCCCCCGACACGCCGGCGCTGGAGGCGATCGAGAGCCTGCTGCCCGCCCATCTGATGCGTCATGTGCTGGCACCCGCCCTGTTCGAGCGCCTGGACGTCTCGGGCACGCGCCTGCCCCTGCTGGTCGGATCCTTGCCGGATTTCCCGCAGGCGGATCTGGTCGCACCGCCCGAAGGCCTCGAACTCGTCTGCGCGCTGGGCGATCCCGCCAATCTGGGCGCCGTGCTGCGCAGTGCCGCCGCCTTCGGCGCGCGCCGCATCCTGCTGCTGCCCGACGCCGCCCACCCCTTCCATCCGAAAGCCCTGCGCGCCGGGGCCAACGCCGCGCTACGCCTCGACTTCGCGCGGGTACCTGGCTGGAAGGCGCTGGAAGGGGCCGCCGGGCCGCTCTTCGCCCTGGACGGGGGCGGCGCCGACCTGACGCGCCTCGCCTGGCCGGCGGATCTGCGCCTCGTGCTCGGCGAGGAAGGACAGGGCCTGCCGGCGGACCTGGCCGTGGCCCGCCTCGCCATACCGACGACGGGGACGGTCGAATCCCTGAACGCCACGGTCGCCGCCGCCATCGCCCTGCAGCACTGGTTCAGCCGCCGATCCGGCGCCTGACCACGGGCGCCGCCTCCGTCTTGTCGGCTTCGGCGCGCAAGCCCCGGCGCATCTTGACGAGAAGACGCAGCACCGCGAAGGACAGCAGCAGGGGCACGAGCCCGATCACGATCCCGAGCAATACCCGCCCGCGCCATTGTACCAGCCGGGCCGAACCACCCTGCCCCGCCCCATCCAGCGTGACCGCGACCTCCGCGCCGACGGCAAGCGGTGGCGGTGGCTCCGCCTCGCCCGCCACGGCGACCCGGGGTTCGAGACCACGCAGGGGCAAGGTCCCCTCATCTCCGTCCGCCCGGACCTCGACTTCGGGCAACAGGATGACGAACCCTCTCGGATTGTCGCCCTCGACGGCAAGGGGCGACCATCCCGCGCTGACGACCGTCGCCATCGCCGATCGGCCGAAGATCCGATCGATCAGCGGCGCCGGACCTAGGCCGGCCCAGACGGCCATGATCCCCGCACCGCCGACGCCGAGCACGAGGGCGAGCAGCAGCATGTAACCATGGACGAAAAGCGTGAGCGGCCGGCGCCGCGCGCCCGCCCCGCTCACGACCGCGCCCCCGCGACACCGACAACGACACCGACCGGCAGCAGGCACAGGCCGACGACCAGCAGGGCGATGCCGCCCCCCATGAAGAAGAGGTCCGGATCCGGGCGGAAGGCGGTGCGCGGATCGCTCGCCGGCACGCGCACGATCATGTGGCCATCCTCGATCTGATCGGCGACGAAGGCGGCGGCTGTATCAAGATCCTGGATCCAGTCGAAGCCCCGGACCGATGTCTCCACCGTCTCGCCATCCACGGCATAGCGGACGGTGACCGCGAGATCCGTGGTGAAATACCCCGCCTTCTGCTGGCGTTGCGCGACATCGACCGAGACCACCTCGGCCCGGACCGGCCTCGCCAGCAGCGAGGTCGCCGGATTGTCGGGCATGCCGTGCAGCCAGACATAGGAGAGCGCCAGGGCGACGATCGAAATCAGCAATGGAATCAAACTCATCAGGCGGATCATGAAACCCACTCCCTATTTTTCGTTCGAGAGCCCGTCCATGCAGGAAATAAAGGCGGGCGCGTCGATCACCGGACAGCTCTGGGCCTCGCCCCCGTCGAGCGACAGCGACAAGGCCTCCGCCCGCCCGTCCCGATCCGCGTCGGTGGCGCCGTCAACCGCGAGACCGGGCAGATCCACCGGCACGGTGAAGCCCCCGCCCGGCGTCGCCAGCGCAAGGGCGGTGATGTCGCCATCGACCCCGTCGCGCGCGGCGACCAGGGCAGGATAGCCATCCTCGTCGTCGAGATAGAGAGGCACGGACAGCACGGGACAGGCCGTCAGCGCGACGGCCCCCAGTTCGGCGCCGAAGGGATCGACGAAGTCGAGCCGCGCCTCCCCCTGCGCTGTGCAGTTGACGCGTGCGATGGCCAGCGTCCGCCCGCCATAGGCGGCCAGCGGCTGGACCAGGGCGTCCCCCGCCGGGGCAAGCGCCGGCCCGTCGGCCCCGAGCGGTCGCAGCAACACGTCGAGCCCGTTCAGGGCGACGATCTCGCGCCAGTACGGGCGCGCGGCAAAGGCCTGCACTAGAATGCGACCGACCTCGGGTGGCGCCCCGGCGCCCTCGAGCAGGTCCAGCACCTGCTCCGCCCGGCCTTGCGCGAAACGCTCGAAGGCGCCGGCCGGCAGGGCACCAAGGACACGGGAAGCCCGGCCCTCGCCCGTTGCGACCGCTTCAGCGATCCCGGCGCGCAAGGTGGCGTCATCCTCGCCATAGGGCATGAAATCACCACAGGCGGGATCTTCGCCCGCCTCGGGCCGTATGCGGCAATGGGCCAGCAGCGCCGGCATCCCCCGGGCATCGAGGCGCTGCATCTCGGGCGCGGACACAAAGCCCCGGGCCGTCAGGCGCCAATAGGCCGGGGGAAACGGCGAAGTGGCATAAGCATGGCCGAATGCATAGGCGAAGCTCATGTCGTGGGAGGGAACGATCCACCCCTCGTCCGTCTCGACGATGGTGGCGAGATCGCCTTCCTGCAGGGGGGTCCGAGCAAGGCGATCCGGTGCGGCGCCCAGACGAAACACCTCGACCCGCGAACAGCAATGCGCGCCACCCGCATAGTGGAAAAAGGCAGCCAGCGGGGCATCGATTCCGTCGACCCGGATGTCCGACGCGATCAGCGTCCACGCCTCGATCCCGCCGTCGCCCGGAAAATCGGCCACCACCGTGCCGTCGGGGGCGATGAAACGCAGCGCCAGGCTCTCGTCCACCAGGGCCTCGTCGCCCGAAGGCGCCCGCGGGGACACCTTGGCCCGGCGATAGGTCTCGACCGTGAAGCCCGGCACCGTCCAGCGATCGACCGCCTCCGGCCCCCTGTCCGCGAACGCCGCGGAAGCGCCCCCCAAGGCCGCCAGAACGACAATGATCGAACCGAACCATGATCGCGCCATGAGACTCACTCTTCTCCCGTGGGCTGCCATGCAAGTGTAGGACTTGCAGCCCGCGCCGACATCGGCCAAACCAGCGGACAGTCTAGCCGCTTCGAGACTCGAAGGATGTGAACATGAGCACGGCGCCTATTCCCTTCATCGACCTCAAGACCCAGCGCGCCCGCCTCGGCTCGGCGGTCGACGAAGCGATCCTGAAGGTCGTGAACCACGGCGCCTATATCATGGGCCCCGAGGTTGCCGCGCTCGAGGAAGAGCTGAGCCAGTTCTGCGGCGCGAAGCACGTACTGTCCTGCGCCAATGGCACGGATGCGCTGGGCCTCGTCCTCATGGCGCTCGGTGTCGGGCCGGGTGACGCGGTCTTCGTGCCCGCCTTCACTTTCGTCGCCACCGCCGAAGTCGTGGCCTGGGTCGGGGCGACGCCGGTCTTCGTCGATGTGCGCGAGAGCGATTTCAACATGGATCCCGCCCATCTCGCCGCGTCCATCAAATGGGCGCGCGAGAATGGTCTGAAGCCCGTGGGCGTCATCCCGGTCGATCTCTTCGGCCAACCGGCGGATTACCCGGCCATCATGCCGATCGCCGAGGCGGAAGGCCTGTGGACGATGTCCGACGCGGCCCAGAGCTTCGGCGCCAAGCTGAACAACCGGGCCGTCGGCACCTATGGCATCGCCACCTCGACCAGCTTTTTCCCGGCGAAGCCCCTGGGCTGCTATGGCGACGGCGGCGCCGTCTTCACCGATGACGACGACCTGATCGAAGTGCTGCGCTCGCTGCGCGTCCATGGCCAGGGCCTCGACAAATACGAGAACGTGCGCATCGGTATCAACGGCCGGCTCGACACGATCCAGGCCGCCGTCCTGCTCGAAAAGCTGAAAATCTTCCCGGACGAGATCGAGGCACGCGCCCGAGTCGCCGCGCGCTACAACGAGGGCCTGGCCGATGTCGCCGTGGTGCCGCGCGTGCGCGAGGGAGCGACCAGCGTTTGGGCACAATATACGCTCGTGCTCGAGGATCGGGACCGGGTGGCGACCGCCTGCCGGGCCGCCAACGTGCCGACCGCGATCTATTACCCGATCCCGCTGAGCCATCAGCGCGGCTACCAGCAGTACCCCTCCGGCCCCGGCGGCGTGCCTGTTTCGGAAAAACTCTCGGCGAAGGTCCTGAGCCTGCCCATGCACCCCTATCTGGCCCCCGATGTCCAGGACCGGATCATCCAGGTGGTGCGCGGCGCCGTTGCCTGATTTTGGCTCGAGCCTGAATTTGTCCGAAACCTGAATTGGGCTCGGGAACGAGCCTGCCCCGACCGACGGCCCTGGTTGCCCCCAGCAACCAGGACCGCCCATTTCGGGGCATCGCAAACGGGCGGTTTCCCGCGCTAAGGTCCTTCACCGCGTTTCCCGGGCCCCCCGGCACCGGAAAATCGACCACGACGAAAGCCACAAGAGCGGAAAGGCGCGTCGGAGACGGCAATGCCGTCGCGGGGCGAATACTACGAATCTGACCGTTTGGACAAAATCCCCGGAACAGGGGGTGCACCGAAGAAGATCAGACGAGACCGCGTCGCGCCGCTTCCAGCGCCGCCTCGGCCCGGGACGAGACGTGAAGCTTGCGATAGAGCGCCTTCACATAGCCCGCGACCGTATGCTCGGTCAGGCCGAGCACATCCGCCGCCTCGCCGACGCGCAGGCCCCGCCCGATCAGCTGCAGCACATCGATCTCGCGCGGGGTGAGGACGGCCCCGGAATCACGACCGCCGCCATTCTCCTGACGCGCCGGAACCGGATTGCGGAAATGGCTCATCATGCGCCGCGCGATGGCGGGTGACAGGGGCGGCTCCCCCTCGTCGATCCGCTTCAGATAGTGGTCAATGCGGGCTAGCTCCCCGTCCTTGAGGAGATAGCCCTGAGCTCCCGCCCCGAGCGCCTCGAACAGATGGCCGTCGTCGTCGAAGATGGTCGCGACAATGGGCAGGACCCGGGGAAAACGCGCGGCGAACAGGCGGATCAGCTCGATGCCGCTACCATCCGGCAGGGCAAGGTCGACAAGCGCGATCGCCCGCCGCGCCGGGTCCAGATAATCCTCCAACCAGCGCCGCGCGGAAGCGATATCGCCGAAGGCATGGATTTCCGCATCCGGAAAGGCGCTTTCGACACCGGCGACAAGTGCCGCCCGCGTATCAGGCAGGTCCTCGATCACCAGGGCGAGACGGCGCGCATCTCCCGCCGCGCTCGTGACGCTACCCGTCACGACGGCACCGCCGCGCGCAAGGGAATGGCGAGCGAAACGGCAAAGCCCCGCTCGGTCGCCGGAAAATCGACCCGGCCGCCGATCTGGCCAATACGTTCCTCGATGTTGCGCAGGCCGTTGCCGAGGCCGGCCCCCTCGCCCATGCCGATGCCGTCGTCGGAAACCGTCGCGCGCAGCCAGCCGCCGTCGACGACCAGCCGGGCCGAGACACAGGTCGCCTTCGCATGGCGGATGACATTGCTCACCACCTCGCGGAGCGCGGAGACGAAATGACGATGGGCACGATAATCCAGCATGACCTGATCGAGGTCCTCCCCGATGTCGAGCGGCCAGTCGAGGGCGACACCCGCCGCCTCCAGCCGGTCGTCGGTTTCGTAACGCAGGTCGGCGACCACAGTGGTCACCGACAGGCGGTCTCCGGCCAACGCGCCGGCGATGGCGCGGACATCGGCGATCGCCTCGCGCAGGATCTTGCGCATTTCGTCGGGATCCC
>JAQVKV010000096.1 GCA_028694545.1 Zavarzinia sp.
CAGCTGGTCAAGCTGTTCGACGTGCTCGGCTTCGACGATCCGGTCGCCATGGACGGGCGCCGCCGCCTGTCGTCCATCCTGTTCTCGTGAGGACATGGCCGTGACGGGGGATCCCGGGATGTTCGGCTTCGACCAGTTGCCGACGACCGTACCCATCTTCCCCCTGACCGGGGTACTGCTGCTGCCCCGGGGGCGGCTGCCCCTGAATATCTTCGAACCGCGCTATCTCGCCATGGTGCGCGACGCGCTGGCGGGGCAGCGCCTGATCGGCATGGTTCAGCCGCTGGAGCCGAACGATCCGGCGGCCGAACCGGCGGTCTTCCCCGTTGGCTGCGCCGGCAAGATCACATCCTTTTCCGAAACGGACGACGGCCGTTTCCTGATCACGCTGACCGGCGTCTCGCGCTTCCGCATCGTCGACGAAATGCCGCGCCTCACCCCGTACCGGCAGGTGGTGGCTGATTTCGACAGCTATCGCGAGGACCTCACGCCACCGACCGACGCCGAGGAAGTGAACCGCCGCCGCCTGGCGCCCGCGCTGAAATCCTATCTCGAGCTGCACGGCCTCGCCGCCGACTGGCAGGCGATCGAACAGGCCCCGGCCGAGACGCTGATCAACGCGCTTGCCATGATCTGCCCCTTCAGCCCGGCGGAGAAGCAAGCCCTGCTCGAGGCCGGCGACATCGCGTGCCGCGCGGAAACCATGATCGCCCTTCTCGAAATGGCGCTGGCCGGGCGCGCGGGCGGTCCGGACACCCCCCTGCAATAGCCCCCCGCAACAGGCAAATGGCCATGACCGATACCGAAGCGAACGCCGCCCCCCCGAGACCGGATCCACAGAACGCCGTCGATCCGAAGCTTTTGGAAATCCTGATCTGCCCCGCCTCGCGCCAGCCTCTGCGCTATGATCGCGAACGGAACGAGCTGGTCTCGGAAGCGGCGCGCCTTGCCTACCCGATCCGCGATGGCGTGCCGATCATGCTGATCGGCGAAGCGCGCTCCCTGGACGAACCGGGCGCCTCCGCGTGAGTGATGAAGCCTGGCCGGTCGAACTGCGCGTGCCCGGCGAGCGGCGCGCGCTGGAGATCGACTGGTCGGACGGTCGTCGCGACGTGATCGCCGCCGAACTGCTGCGGGTGGAAAGCCCGTCGGCGGAAGTCCGGGGCCATGGCGGCGAAGCCAAGCGCATCGTCGCCGGCAAGCGCGCCGTCGCCATCACGGGCGCGGAACCGGTCGGCCATTACGCCATCCGCCTGATCTTCGACGACGGCCACGACAGCGGTCTCTACACTTGGAAGACATTGCGCCACTTCGGCGAGGAACAGGCCCGGCTCTTCGCCGATTATCTCGCCGCGCTCGATGCGCGGGGCCTTGCACGCTAGGGATTGTCGCGCCGATCAGCCGGCAACCGCCTGAACATGGCGGTCGAAAACCCGGAAGCCCGCATGGGCATAAGTGGCGATCGCCTTGGGGTGATCCCAATTGTCCGTATGGAGCCAGACCCGGCGGGTGCCCCGCGTCCACACGTCGCTGAGCGCGACATGCAGCAGATAGGGCCCGAGGCCCCGCCCCTGCAGGCCAGGGGCCAGGCCGAAATGGGTGAGCTGCACCTCGGGTCCGCCGACGCCGGTGAACTCGCAGAAGCCGCCGGCGGCACCCGACAGGCGCAGCACGTGGACATGATTGGCCGGGTCGGCCAGGAAGGCATCCAGCGCCTCGGCCGACATGGTCAAATGGTCGTCCCAATGCAGGGGGTCGCCCACCGCGCGATAAAGCTGGAGATAATCCGCGCGCGCCATCACCTCGCGCCGGACCGTGGCGCAGCCGGGCGCGCAGGGCTGCGCCCCCTTGGGAGTCGCCAGCATCTCCATAAAGGTGACGATCAACTGGACCATGGTCTGCCCGAATTCGCGCCTTTATTCGTTATCAGCCCGTTCGGCAATCGACGGGGCCTTTACGGCATCCTACCACAGGGCGGGGCCCCGGTGCATCGCCTGGATGACGGCCGGCGCCGCGAACACACCGTCATGACCGCGCCGCGCGGTAAAATGCGACCTGCGCGACCACGCAGGCCCCCGCCAGCACCAGCGCCGCCGCCAGGACCGGGCTTGGTCCGATCGAGGCAAGGGCGGCGCAGAGCGCGCCGACACCCATCTGGATGCTGCCGTAAAGCCCGGAGGCGGAGCCAACGGCTGCGGCGTTCACGCTGATCGCGCGCGTCATCGCGGCGGGCGACGCCACCCCCATGCCCAGCGTGAACAGGATCATCAGCCCGACCACCAGCGGCACGGACAAGGCCCCCGCGAACACGATGCCGAGCAGACCGAAGGCCGCCAGAGTCGAAAGCCCGTTGCCATAGAACAGCATCGCCCGTGGCGAAAGGCGCGAGACGAGCACGCTTGCCGCGATGCTGCCGATCCAGATGCCGAACACCAGCACGGCGAGATAGATCCCGACCTCGAACGCCGGCCGGCCCAGTTCCTGGACGAAGAGGAAAGGCGCCGCCGCGACATAGGCATACATGGAAGTGGTGGCGCAGGCCCCGCCCACGGCGTAGCCGAGGAAGGCGGGCGAGACGAGCAGCCGCCCATAGTTGCGGATCACGGCCGCCCCCCCGCCCGCGACCGGCTTCACCGTTTCGGGCACCATGCGCCAGGTCAGCAGGAAATTGGCGACGCCAAGCCCGCACAGCAGCCAGAAGATCGCCCGCCAGCCGATCGTTCCGGCGACAGCCCCGCCCACCATGGGCGCGACGCCGGGTCCGATGGTCACCATCAGGTTCATCAGCGCCATGCGTTTCGCCGCGTCCATGTTGCCGGCCGTATCGCGCACCAGCGCCCGGCCAAGGACAAGGCCGGCGCAGCCGCCGAAAGCCTGGAACAGGCGAGCCGCGATCAGGGACTGGGCATCTGGCGCGAAGGCAGCCGCGAGACCGGCAAGCGTATAGAGGCTGAGCCCCGCCATCAGTACCGGGCGGCGCCCGAAGCGGTCCGACAGGGGACCATAGATCAATTGCCCGACGGCGAGCCCCGCGATGTAGAGACTGATCGTCATCTGCATCGCCGATGCGGTGGCGCCAAGATCGGCGGCGGCGATGGTCAGCGCCGGCACGAAGATATGCATGGCGAGCGTGCCGCTGAAGGTGAGCAGCGCCAACAGCCACAGGGGTGCCTTCGCCCCGGCCGGAGCCGCGTCGACCACCGGTGCCATCCGTACGCTCACGCCTCCCCCCCGCCGCCGAGGTTGCCCCTGATATGCCGCATCACCCGCGATGCGGCCTCGATATCGTCGGGCGACAGGCCGGCCAGCGCCGCATCCCGCGCTTGGCACGCCACGGATTCGACCAGCGCCACAGTTCGCTCGCCCCGTGTGGTGAGCACGATGACCTTGGCCCTGCGATCGCTGTCCTCGTGCCGCTCGATCAGGCCCGCCGCCTCCAGCGTGTCGAGGATGCGGACCACGGCCGAACCGTCGAGCGAAAGCGAATCCGCCAGTTGCTTCTGGCGCATCGCCGTCGGCGCCCGCGCCAGATGCAGCAGGGGCAGCCAGCTCGCCTCGGTCAGGCCGAAAGGACGCAAGCCCTTGTCGACCGCGCGCCGCCACAGGCGCGACGTCTGGCCAAGCAAGGGACCCAGTTCGAGACGGGTGATGTCGGGATCGACGGACATGGCGAGATATATGCCATATCAATAGATGACATATCATCTATTTCCTGAGGCCATCGTCGAAACGCCGCCATGCGAAAATCGGGAAGGTTCCGGAAAGACAAACGCCCGACCGAGGGGGGATCGGTCGGGCGTACGCGTCTTAACAAACGCGGGCGATGCCTTGGGGGGAACAAGCACCGCCAAAAGGAACACCGGCTATAAAGGGGGGGAACAGCCGATGTCCTTCGTTGACCCCATAATGGGGCCAAGAGCCGCGGGATTCAACGCCAAGCTTCATGCACCCGATGCAGCGCTGCGATGCGACGAGGCCGCGGCGCGACCGTCCGCCGGTTGCGGCCGCCTCATTCGTTGGCGGCCGCAGCCATCCGTTCAGCACGCTGGCGCTCGACCATCGCGCGCTTCTGCACCAGGGACGCGAGGACGACACCGATAGCGACGATGACGATCATGATCGTCGACAGCGCGTTGATCTCGGGCTTCACGCCAAGTTTCACGGCCGAGAAGATCTTCACCGGCAGCGTGTCCCACCCGGGCCCCGAGGTGAACGATGTGATGACCACATTGTCCAGCGACAGGGTGAAGGACAACAGCCAGCCCGAGACCAGCGCCGGCGCGATCACCGGCAGGGTGATAACGAAGAAGGTCTTGAACGGCGTCGCCCCCAGGTCCTGCGCCGCTTCCTCGATCGAACGGTCGAAGGAGACGAGGCGCGACTGCACCACGACGGCGACATAGGACATGCAGAAGGAGGTATGGGCGATGATCATGGTTCCGAGCCCCCGCCCCCAGTCGATCGCGACGAAGAGGAGCAGGAGGGACAGGCCCGTGATCACCTCGGGCATGACGAGAGGCGCATAGATCATGCCCGAGAACAGGGTGCGCCCCCGGAAGCTGGAGAAGCGCGCCATGACGAAGCCCGCGACGGTGCCCAGCACCACCGACAGGGTGGAGGTCGCTGCCGCCAGGATCAGGGAGATCCAGGCCGCCGCCAGGAGATCGTCGTTCTGGAACAGCTCGCCATACCACTTCAGCGAAAAACCGCCCCAGACGTTCACCAGCCGGCTCTCGTTGAAGGAAAAGAAGACGAGGATCAGGATCGGGATATAGAGGAAGGCGAAGCCGAAGGTCAGCGCCACCAGGTTGATCTTGGACAGGCCCTTGGTCATTTACCGGCCTCCTGCAGACGCGCCTGCTGACGCTGGAACAGGACGATCGGCACGACGAGAATGGCGAGCAGGATCACCGAGACGGCGGAGGCGAGCGGCCAGTTGCGCTCGCTGGCGAAATCGGTGAAGAGCTTGCGCCCGATCACGCGGACATTGTCGCCCACCATCAGTTCCGGGATGACATATTCGCCGACCGCCGGAATGAAGACGAGGAAGCAGCCGGCGATGATGCCGGGCATGGCCAGCGGCACTGTGATGCTCCAGAACGCCTTGGTCGGCCGGCAGCCGAGATCCGCCGCCGCCTCGAGCAGCGAAAGATCCATCTTCTCGAGATTGGCGTAGAGCGGCAGCACCATGAACGGCAGGTAGGAATAGACGATGCCGATATACATGGCCCATTCGGTACTGAGGATGCGCAAGGGTTCATCCGGCGAGATGATGCCGATCGCGATCAGGAAAGTGTTCAGCAAGCCGCCTTCGGTCTTCAGGATGACGATCCACGCATAGACGCGGATCAGGAACGAGGTCCAGAACGGCAGGATCACCAGCATCAGCAGCATCGGCCTGATCGTCTCGGACGCCCTGGCCATGGCATAGGCCATGGGAAAACCGATGAGCAGGCAGAGCAGCGTCGAGATCGCCGCGATCTTGGCCGAGTTCAGATAGGCGCGGACGTAGGTATCCTCGGACAGGATCGTCCAGTAGTTCATCAGGTTCAGCTTGATGCTGAGGAAATAGTCGAAGCCGTCGTCGACGATCTCGAAGAGATCGGTATAGGGCGGAATCGCCAGCGCCGTTTCCGAGAAGCTGATCTTGAGGACGATCAGGAACGGAATGAGGAAGAAGGCGAGCAGGAAGCCATAGGGAAGGGCGATGACCAGCCCCCGGCCCGAGAAACGCGTGACCACCCAGAGGATATAGGGCGTGGCCCAGGAAAGCCGGCTCCGGTGCAGGCGCATGTGCAGCCATTCGGCGAAGCCGCCCACGTCATGGGTGATGAAGGCGGCGGCCGGGCGGTCGTCCGTATCGTCGCGCCCGCTCATGACACCAGCACCACCGCGCTGTCCGGCGCCCAGGTCAGATAGACCTCGTCGTTCCAGGTGATCGGCATGTCGCGCAGGCGGGTACGGTTGGCGACGGCCGCCGTCACCTTCTTCCCGTCGGCGAGACGCACGTGATAGATCGTGAGATTGCCGAGATAGCCGATGTCCCACACCGTGCCCTTGATGCAGTTCAAGGACACATCCGGCGGCGGGGTCAGGGCGACGTCGATCTTCTCGGGCCGGATCGCGGCCCAGACCGTGGCGCCGGCGGCGGCCGAGGTCCCGCGATCGACATGGATCTCCGCGTCCGCGTCGACCGGCACGATGCGCACATGGTCCGCCGCCGCCTCGGTCAGCCGGCCCTCGAAGACATTCACGTCGCCGATGAATTCGGCAACATAGCGGCTGTTCGGATATTCGTAGATCTCGGTCGGGGTCGCCACCTGGGCGATGCGGCCGTGATCCATCACCGCGATCCGGGACGAGACGGTCATCGCCTCCTCCTGGTCGTGGGTGACGATGACGAAGGTGATGCCCACCTGCTCCTGGATGTTCATCAGCTCGAACTGGGTCTGTTCGCGCAGCTTCTTGTCGAGCGCGCCGAGCGGCTCGTCGAGGAGCAGCATCTTCGGCTTCTTGACGAGGCTGCGCGCGAGCGCCACGCGCTGGCGCTGGCCACCCGAAAGCTGGTGCGGCTTGCGCTTGGCGAATTTTGTGAGCTGGACGAGGTTCAGCATCTCCTCGACCCGCGCCGCCCGTTCCGGCTTGGGCACGCCGTCCTGCCGGAGGCCGAAGGCGATATTGTCCTCGACCGTCATGTGCGGGAACAGGGCGTAGGACTGGAACATCATGTTCACCGGCCGCTCGTAGGGCGGCACGGTCGACATGTCGACACCATCGAGTTCGATCCGCCCCGAGGTTGGACGCTCGAAACCGGCCAGCATGCGCAGCAGGGTGGTCTTGCCGCAGCCCGACGGCCCGAGCAGGGAGAAGAATTCCCGCTGGTAGATGTCGAGGCTCATGTTGTCGACGGCGACGAAGTCGCCGAAGGTCTTGGTGACATTCACGATCCGGATGTAGGGCTTGGCCTGCGGATCGTTCCAAGGCTCGAAAGGTACCCTCGCGGCGCTCGCCGTATTCATGCCCCTACCCCCATGACGCCCCGCGTATTCCCGGGCAAAGCAGACAGAACGAGAAGGGCCGGCGTCGATCCCCGGCGCCGGCCCCGATCCCGGGCGATCAGTCGCCCAGCTTGATCGTTTCCCAGATCTTGTTCAGAACCCGCTGCTCCTTCTGGGTATAGGCGGTGACGAGGAACAGGGTCTTCATCACTTCCGCCGGCGGATAGATGCCCGGGTTGGAGGTGACGGCGGCGTCCATCAGGGGCTCGGCCGCCTTGTTGCCGTTGGCGTATTGGGTCGCGGCCGAATTGCGGGCGATCACCTCGGGCGTCATCATGTAGTTGATGAAGGCGTGCGCCGCGTCCGGATGCGGGGCGTCGGCGAGGATCGCCATCGAATCGAACCAGAGCTGGGCGCCTTCCTTCGGGATCGAGAAGGCGACGTCGACGCCCGAGTTCGCGGCATCGGCGGCGGCCTTGGCCTGGAAGACGTCACCGTTCCAGGCGATCGCCAGGCAGATGTCGCCGGTCGCCAGCTTGTCGATCATCGACGA
>JAQVKV010000097.1 GCA_028694545.1 Zavarzinia sp.
TGAACGCAGAAACGCGCGTTTCCGTCATCGTTCCTCCTCTCCCTCTTCGGCCTGCGCGCACGGAGGACATGGTGGCGCAAGCGGACTGGACTGACCCCTACAGCAAAAGGCCATGAACACACGACGAACGGACCGGTTCCCACCAGTCGCCGTCAGACGAAATACCGGAAGCGTCCGCTCAGCGGTGCGAACGACGCGCGGTGACCGCCTTCAGGCGCCACCGCATTCCGACGAGGCACATGGCAAGACCAAGCACCACGACATAGAATTCAGGACTCAAACGTCCTCAACCTTCTGGGCCGGCGACAACCATGCCGGGCTTTTTCGGACATGTGGGAGGCGCGCTGCGTCCAGGCCACACGGGTCGTCACAGCGTCAATGTGACGAAAAATTACGTCCTTTGCAAGCCTCTCATGCTGCATCGCAATATAAACGCCGCCGCAAAGCCCCTCGAAAACACCACGGACGGTGCCCAAAACCCATTTCCATCAATCGCTTGTCCCCCGGAAACCCTAGTCTTCCGGCCCCTCTCCGGCTCCACGCGCGGTGGGGGATTCCCAACCCGCGCCGTGGCAGGCACACTGGGCGCCCCGAAACGAGAGGAAGAAAAATGCGGCTGGCCACGACGGCTTTTCTCCTGCTCGCACTGATTGCATTTCCTGTCGCGGCCCGGCAGGCGTCCGACGTGGTGGCGCCGGAAGCAAACGGCCCGACCACGGCCCCGGATGGACACCAGGCCGGGACGGCCAAATCCTTCATGGTCGTCGCCGCGCATCCGCTGGCGGCGGAGGCCGGACGGGCCGTGCTGGCCGAAGGAGGCAGCGCCGTCGACGCGCTGGTCGCCGTGCAACTGGTCCTCGGGCTGGTGGAACCACAATCCTCGGGTCTTGGCGGCGGCGGCTTCCTTCTTCACTGGTCGGCCGAAGACGGCCAACTGACCAGTTTCGACGGGCGGGAGACGGCACCGGCCGCCGCCGGCCCCGACCTCTTTCTTGCGCCCGGGGGTGGTCCTCTCCCCTTCTTCCAGGCGGTGGTCGGCGGTCGTTCGGTGGGCACGCCCGCGACGTTGCGCCTGCTCGAGGCCGCCCATCGCCGCCAGGGCCGCCTGCCCTTCGCGCGGCTGGCGGCGCCCGCCATCGCCCTTGCCGAGGGAGGCTTCGCGGTCTCGCCCCGGCTTGCCCATCTGATCGCCCTCGAAGGCGACCGCCTGCGCCACGACCCGGAAGCCGCCGCCTATTTCTTCGATGGCGCGAGCAAGCCGCTGGCGCCCGGTGCCATCCTGCGCAACCCCGCCTATGCCGAGACTCTGCGCCGTGTCGTCGCCGATGGCACCGACGCCTTCTATGAAGGCGAGATCGCCCACGACATCGTCGCCAAGGTGCGGAGCGACACCGCCAATCCAGGCCTTCTGGCCGAATCGGACCTCGAATCCTACGCGGTGATCGAGCGAGAACCGGTCTGCGGTCCCGCCTTCGGCTACCGGGTTTGCGGCATGGGCCCGCCATCGTCCGGGCCGCTGGCGATCCTGCAGATCCTCGCCCTGATCGAGGCCAAGGGTTTCGCGGCCCTGGCGCCCGGCTCCGCCGCCGCATGGCGCCTGATCGGCGACGCCTCCCGCCTCGCCTTCGCCGACCGGGAACGCTGGCTCGGCGATCCCGACCGGGTGGACGTGCCGGCGGACGGGTTGATCGCACCCGGCTATCTCGCCCACCGGGCCCGCCTGCTGGACGGGCCGGTACTGCCGGGGCCAGTACCTTCCGGCACGCCCGGCTTCGATCACGGCGCCCTGCGCCCCCTGCCCGGCCTGGGGCTGACGCCCGAGTTGCCCTCGACCACCCATGTCGTGATCCGGGACGCGGCCGGGAATCTCCTCTCCTATACGGGCACGATCGAGAACGGTTTCGGCTCGCGCCTCATGGTGCACGGCTTCCTGCTGAACAACGAACTGACGGATTTCTCCTTCCTGCCGGTCGACGCCTCGGGCAACGCGGTCGCGAACCGGGTGGAGGGGGGCAAGCGTCCGCGCTCCTCCATGTCGCCGGTGATCGTGTTCCGGGACGAGACACCGGTTCTCGCCATCGGCAGCCCGGGCGGCAGCCGCATCATCGGCTTCGTGCTGCAAGCCTTGATCGGGCGCCTGGCCTGGGGCATGACGCTTCAGGAAGCACTGGCGGCCCCGCACCTGCTCAACCGTTTCGGCCCCTTCGAGGTCGAGGCCGGCACGGCGGCGACGGCCCTTGCCCCGGATCTCGGGGCGCTCGGCTACAAGGTTGAGGCGCTCGACCTCAACTCCGGTCTCGCCGCCATCGAGATCGGCCCCCGGGGTCTCATCGGCGCCGCCGATCCGCGCCGCGAGGGCACGGTCGCCGGCGACTGATCAGAGCCCGAGTGCCTTCTCCGCCTCCAACAGCGCTTCGCCCGTATAAACGGCGATGCGCTGCATGTGGGGCAGGGCATCGCGGTCGCCGGTGAAGCCGAGGTTGAACTGGCCGTCGTAGGACAGCACGGTGATGTTCAGGGCCTGGCCGTCAAACAACAGGGAGACGGGATAGATTTGGTCAAGGGAAGCGCCATTGAAGTAGAGCTTCCGCTGCGGCCCCGGCACGTTGGAGATGACCAGATTGTTCATCGGCCGGCTCATGGCGCCCAACCCCAGCATGAGCTGGACCATATAGGGCGTCATCAGGATCAGGGTGTAATTGTCGATCGCCCCGCGCGACATCGATTGCAGCCGTTCCTTGGCCGGCGCGGAGGAAGTGGCGATCGCCTTCAGCCGCTCGACCGGGTCGGCGATGTCGGAATGGAGATTGACGAAGATCGTCGTGATCGCGTTACCGACCGAGGCATCGTCCGCCGGCCGCACCGAGACCGGCACTGACGCCGTGAGCGGCTTCTTCGGCAATTCGCCCATCTCGTCCAGATAGCGCCGGAGCGAAGCCGAGCACAGGCCGAGGAAGACGTCGTTCACCGTGACGCCCGCCGCCTTGGCCACGCGCTTGATGCGCTCGAGTTCGTAATGCTGGGTGGCGAAGCGCCGCTTGCCCCGGATCTTGCCATTCAGGATGCTGTCGGGCGCGCCATAGGGAATGGCCGGCCCGTCGCCTTCGCCGCCCCGCCGCGCCTCCAGCGCCAGTTTGCCCAGCGCCTTCAGGGCGTCGACGCCTGAGCGGAACTGGTCCTTGCCGAGCACGACGAGCTTCTCGATCAGGCTGCCCTGATCGACCGCACCATCCTCAACCTTCTTGCCGCCACCGGCCAGACCCACTTCCCAGGGCGGCGGCAGACCGCGGGCCGCCGGATCGGGCGAGAGGAAGCGCGACAGCAGTCGCATGCCGCCCATGCCGTCGATCTGCGAATGGTGGACCTTGGTGTAGATGGCAAAACGCCCGTTCTCCAGCCCCTCGATGATGTGGCATTCCCAGAGCGGCCGCGTGCGGTCGAGCGGATTGGAATGAAGCCGCGAGACGAGGATGCCCAGCTCCCGCTCCCCGCCTGGCTTCGGCAGGGCGGAGTGGCGCAGGTGATAGTCGAGATCGATCTCGTCCGGCTTCAGCTCCTGCCACGACGGCAGGATCACCGACGTCAGCCCGGGGCGAAGGCGCAGGTTGAAGGGTGGGGCATAAAAAGGCCGTGCGCGCCATTCGGCGACAAGATCGGCGAGGAAGCCTGGCCCGGCCCCTTCCGGCAACGAGAAAGTCGCGAGCGAGGCGACATGGACCGGCTTGTCCCGCTTCTCGATATAGAGCCACGCCGCGTCAGAAGGCTTCAGCGCCCGACTCGCCATCCCGTTTCCTCCCCCATTGTTTTCCCCATGCGACAGGGGGCGGGAGAGCGCGTCAAGGGCGGTGGTGAGGAAATGGCGCCGAAGCGGGGTCAGGCCCCGCCACGGCGACAGGCACCGGTCAGGGCAGGACGATCTCGACCCGGCGGTTCTGGGCTTCGCGCACGCCGTCCGGCGTCGGCACCAGAGGGGCGCCCTCACCCTTGCCCATGGTCACGATTTCGCTCTCGGAAAGGCCAAGGCCGATCAGTTCCGCCTTCACCGCCTCGGCCCGGCGCAGCGACAGGGCCTGGTTGTAGGCGGGCGAACCCGAACGGTCGGCATGGCCGGTCAGCTCGATGCGCGAAACCCCCAGCGTCATGGCCGATTGCGCCGCGTCCTGGATGATCGATGCCGCCTCGCTGGTGATGGTCGATGAATCCCAGTCGAAGAACACCATGAAGGAACGGGTCATCACCGGATCAGGCGCCGCCACGGGGGCCGGCACCGGCGGCGGCGGCGGCGTGTAGGACGAGAAGGTGTAGACGAGACCCGCCTGGATGTTCTGTGTGGTGAGGGAACCGTCGACCGTGCCCGCCTTCACATTGGTGGTGGCGAGATAGCGGTAGTCGACGAAGGCGGCCAGATTTTCGTCGATGGCGAGCTTGGCGCCGAGAATGCCCTGATAGGCGAAGCCCGCGTCATTGCCGCCGTCGACAAAGACCCAGCCGGCACCCAGGCCAACGCCGACATAGGGTGTCAGCACCGAGCCGTTCTCATAGTCATAAATGACGTTGCCCATGACCGACAGCAGCCCGGTCTCGCCGCCGGCGCTCATGTCGGCGGCCGGAGTGCCGTCGAGTACCAGGCTCTTGTACTTGTCGTTATCGTACTGGCGGTAGGCCACTTCCGCCTCGGCCCGCAGGGCACCGTAGTCGTAGCCGAAGAGCGCACCGACGCCGAGACCGTTGTCCAGTTCCAGGTCCGCGCTGTCATCCACCGTGACGGAGCCGCCGATGTTGCCGGCGGCGTCCACCGAACTCGGGATCGAATAGCCGATATAGCCGCCGAGATAGGGCCCAGTGATGTCCTCGGCCTCGGCCGCCGAAGCGCCGGCGGCGATCAGGACGGCCACCAAGGCCGAACGGGAAAGGATGGACATGATACCCCCGCGACGACGTCTGCCACCAATCTGGTGCTTCTTATTAACATTGCGCCGCAACAGCCTCAATCGGCGCGGTTTTCTTTTCGCCCCAGGATCATGGTTAATCCGCCCCCGGGGACAAACAGCCGCGCCTCAGCCCTTGCGCTGCGGCCGCATCCGCTCGAAATCGGCGGGCGACTCAGCCGGAGCCTCCGCCGTCGGCTGATGGGTGAAGCCGGTGATGTCCGCCGTATGCTGGAAGTCGCGGGTGATCTCGACCGGGCTCTGGACATAGGCGGTGACGAGTTCCGCGAGTGAACGCAGGGCATGGATATGGATACGCTCGTAACCATGCGAGGCATCGACGCCGAAGGTGATCAGGGCCGTGCGCACGTCGGCGCCGGCGACGACCGCACTGGCCGAATCCGAGCGGTAATAGCGGAAAACGTCCTTCTGATAACGGATCTCGTTGGCGCGGCAGAGTTCGGTCAGCTTCTTGGTCAGGTGGAAATCGAAGGGCCCGGTTTGGTCGGCGGTCGAGATGGTGACGCCGAATTCGTCCGAATTCTGCCCGGGCGCCGTGGTGCCATTGTCGATCGCGACGAGGGAGGCGACGTCGGGCGTCAGCACCGACGAAGCCCCGACCCCGACTTCCTCGGAAATGGTGAACAGCCAATGGGTGTCGACCGGCGTCTCGGCCTTCTGGTCGGTCAGCGCCTTCAGGGCCGCCAGCATGACGGCAACGCCGGCCTTGTTGTCGAGATGGCGCGAGACGATGAAGCCATTGTCGAGGAATTCGGGCTGGGGATCGATCGAGATGATATCCCCCACCTCGAAACCATGGCGCGCAAGGTCGGCCGCGTTGCGCACCCGCGCATCGACCCGCAGTTCGACATGGTCCCAGCCGATCGGAAGCTGGTCGATTTCCTCGTTGAAGGTATGGCCAGACGCCTTCAGGGGCAGGATCGTGCCACGATAGCCGCCCTTCTCGGTAAAGACGGTGCAGCGCGCCCCCTCGGCGAAGCGCGCCGACCAGAAGCCGATGGGCACGACGGAGAGGCGGCCGTTGTCCTTCAGGTATTTGACCTGGGCGCCCAGCGTGTCGACATGGGAGACGAGGGCACGGGCCCCGCGCGGCGTACCGCCCGCGCGCACGGCGCGGATGGCACCGCGCCGGGTCAGCTCGACTTCGAGACCGAAACCGGCCAGTTCCCGCGTGACGAAATGAACGATCGTATCGGTGTAGCTGGTCGGGCTCGGGATCGCGAGGATCGTCTTCAGCGTGCTCGCCAGATAGTCGGCGTCGATCGTCAGCCTGGTCATCTCTTCCCTTGTCTGTCGTGGCGTCGTCAGGTCTGCCTGAGGCTAGTGGGGATAGCCAGGGGAAACAACAGGTCGATGAAGCGCTCCGCCGTCGGCTGCGGTTCGTGATTGGCGAGGCCGGGTCGCTCGTTCGCCTCGATGAAGGCGTAATCGGGCTTCAGGGGCGACTTCACCATGAAATCGACCCCGACCACCGGAATGTCGATGGCGCGCGCCACCTTGATGCCGGCGTCGACCAGCGCCGGGTGTACCATATCGGTTACATCGTGGATGGTGCCACCGGTGTGCAGATTGGCCGTCTTGCGCACGCGCAGTTCGTGCCCCTCGGGCAGGATGCTGTCGAAGCCGAATCCCGCGGCGCGCACCGTGCGTTCGGTCTCGATGTCCACGGGAATGCGGCTCTCGCCGCCGGTCGCGGCGGCGCGGCGCCGGCTCTGCGCCTCGATCAGATCGCGCACGCTGCGCTTGCCGTCCCCCACCACCATGGCGGGGCGGCGAACGGCGGCGGCGACGAGGCGATAGTTGATGACGACGAGACGCAGGTCATCCCCTTCCACGCATTCCTCGATCAGCACTTCGGCCGAGATCTTGCGCGCTTCCTCGATCGCGACCTCCAGGTCGGCCATGGTGATGATGCCGACGGCGATGCCGCGCCCCTGTTCGCCCCGCGCGGGTTTGACCACGAGACGGCCGTGCCGATCGAGGAAATCGGCGATGTCGCTTGTATCGGCGGCGGCCGACAATTGATCGGGCACGCGCACGCCGGCGTCCGAGACGATGCGCCGTGTCACCGCCTTGTCGTCGCAGATCGACATGGCGACGGCCGAGGTCAGTTCAGACAGGCTCTCCCGACAGCGCACGCTGCGCGCGCCGAAGCTCAGGCGAAAGAAGCCGCCGGCGGCGTCGATCGGTTCGACGTGGATGCCCCGGCGCCGCGCCTCGTTCACGATGATGCCGGCGTAGGGGTTGAAGCCGTCGTCGATCTCGGGCCCCGAGAACAGACGCTCGTTGATCGGGTTCTTGCGCTTCACCGTGAAATAGGCCATGCGCGCAAAGCCCAGCTTCTCGTAGAGCGCGATCGCCTGGGCGTTGTCGTGCATCACGGAGAGGTCCATATAGGTGGCGTCCCGCTCGGCGAAAACTTCCGCCAGGTGGCGCACCAGCGCTTCGCCCACGCCCGGCTCGCGCGCCTGCGGGTCGACCGCGAGGCACCAGAGCGACGAGCCCTTTTCCTTGTCGCCAAAGACGGCGGCATGATCGACACCGG
>JAQVKV010000098.1 GCA_028694545.1 Zavarzinia sp.
CATAGCCAAGCCAGCCGATCGAACCGCAATAGAGGCCTCGCGGGCGCCCCTCTATCTCGGCGATCAGGCGCATGGCCTCGGGTTTCGGGGCACCGGTGATGGAGCCGCCCGGGAAGGGGGCGGCGAGAAGATCGAGGGCATCGCGCCCCGGCCGCAGTCGACCCGTGACGGCCGAGACCATGTGATGCAGCCCGGCGTAAGTCTCGATCGCGCAAAGTTCCGGCACCTCGACCGTGCCGGGCACACACACGCGGGAGAGATCGTTGCGCAGCAGGTCGACGATCATGACATTCTCCGCCCGGTCCTTGACGGAAGCGACCAGCAGGGCGGCGCGCGCCGCATCCTCGCCCGGGTCCTCGGCGCGGGCGATGGTGCCCTTGATCGGCCGGGCTTCGACATGATCGCCAGCGACGGCGACAAAACGCTCCGGCGAGGAGGAGACGACGGCCAGATCGGGAAAGCGCAGGCAGGCGGCAAAATCGCCCGGATTGGCGGCGCGCAGGGCCGCGTGCAGGGCGAAGGGGTCGGCATCCGCCGGCCAGTCGGCCGAGAAGCCCTGGGCGATATTGGCCTGGAACAGGTCCCCCGCCAGGATCGCCTCGATCACCCGGGCGACCGAACGGCGATAGGATGCCGCATCGACCTCCGCCCGCCAGGCGAGGCGCGGCGCCACGACCGGGGCGGGCGCCGGCCCCCGCAAGAGGTCGAGGATCTGCGCGCGCCGCCCCGCCGGCGCATCGGGATGAAGATCGGTCGCGAGCAAGGCATCGCCCGTCTCGTGATCGAAGGCAATCAGCCAGTCGTGGAGGCCGAACATCATGTCCGGGACCGGCGTTTCAGCGAAGGCGGGCTGGCGCTCGAACAGGCGCCCGGCCTCATAGGCAACAAAGCCGATCGCCCCGCCCCGGAAGGGGGCGAAGGGCCCTGCCGCCGGCCGGCCCCTGTCCAGCAGTTCGCGCAACACGTCGAGCGGGGCGCCGGCCTGGGCTCGCCCCCGCCAGAAGGCGATCCCGCCCCGGACCTCGAACAGGCCGACGGGATCGGCCGCGAGATAAGAATGGCGCCCGCGCCGGGGATGGCGCAAGGCACTGTCGAGAAAGGCGAAGCCGGGCAGCCCCTCCAGCCGCGCGGCCGCCGTCATCGAATCGAAGGGTCCGAGGGGTGTGATCGCCATGTCCCCTTGTGGCAAGGGCCGGCGCGGGGGAAAAGCCCTTATCGGTTCAGAGACAGCCTTCGACGAAATACATGGCCTCGCCGCCCGCGTGAATTTCGGTCACATGCAGACGGGCGGGGTCATCCATCGAGGCCCCTTCCTCCGCCGTGGTGACATAGCGGATGCCGCGCCCCTTCGCCGCGTCCCAGAAGATCAGGTCATGGCCATCGGAATATTCGGCCGGCCGGATCTCGAGCACGCCGCCATAGGCCGCGATCACCGCCGCCTCGGTGCTGCCGAGCGTGATGCCCCTGTCGGTCTCGCTCGCAAGCGGCCCGCGATAGACCGAAACCCGGGTGATATGGCCGTTCTCCACCATGAAGCTGATGCCCTCGCCCACCATCGCGGGGGCTTCGAGGTGGTGGCAGGCGGGGTCGACCTCGCCATCCTCGGCATCGCTCGGCACAAGCTTCATGCCAAGCGCCGCGGCGGCCTGTGCCCCGGTCATGCCGATCTTCACCGGGCCATAGCCCTGCGGCGAGATCACCCATTCCCCGGCGAAAGCAGCAGCCCCGCCGAAGAGCCAGGCGCAGAGCGCCACAATGACGGCCGATTTCATCCGATAATCCTCCGACGCCGAAACACGGGGCCATCCTAGCCCCCTCCCGCCCCCTTGCCTGTGAAAGCCGTCACCCCAGCGCCGCGCCCATGGCCCCCTGCCCTCTTCACTGGTTCCAAAACGAGGGAAAAGGCACTAGATAAGCGGTCTGAAATCCGCAAGACCGCCCTGAAAGACCCTCATGTCCATCCTGTCCGACATCGCGATCCGCCAGCTCGTGCGCGAGCAGAAAATGATCGAGCCCTTCGTCGAGGGCCAGAAACGGGCGGGTGTCATCTCCTACGGGCTGTCGTCCTACGGCTATGACGCGCGGGTGGCGGACGAATTCAAGATCTTCACCAACGTGAATTCGGCGGTGGTCGATCCCAAGGATTTCTCGGACCAGAGCTTCGTCGATCGCAAGACCGACTGCTGCGTGATCCCGCCCAACTCCTTCGCGCTGGCCCGCACGGTCGAATATTTCCGCATCCCGCGCGACGTGCTGGTGATCTGCCTCGGCAAGAGCACCTATGCCCGCTGCGGCATCATCGTGAACGTGACGCCGCTGGAACCCGAATGGGAAGGCCATGTCACGCTGGAATTCTCCAATACGACTCCCCTGCCGGCGAGGATCTATGCCAACGAAGGTGCCTGTCAGTTCCTGTTCCTGAAGGGCGACCAGCCCTGCGAGGTCTCCTATGGTGACCGGGCGGGAAAATACATGGGCCAGGTTGGCGTCACCCTGCCCCGGCTGTGATTTGAAGCGAGACTGAACGTGCAGCGCATCGTCATCCGCGGCGGCGGCGAACTCCACGGCGAAATCCCGATCTCGGGCGCCAAGAACGCGGCCCTGCCCCTCGTCGCGGCCGGCCTGCTGACCTCCGGGACCCTGATCCTCGACAATCTGCCGGAACTGGCGGACGTCGGCTTCATGCTGGGCCTCGTCGAACAGCATGGCGCCGAGATCGCGCGCGGCCCCCGTCATGTCGAGATCACGGCCGCCACCATCTCGAACACCACGGCGCCCTACGACATCGTGCGCAAGATGCGGGCGAGCGTGCTCGTGCTCGGCCCCCTGGTCGCCCGCATGGGCGAAGCCAGGGTCTCGCTGCCCGGCGGCTGCGCCATCGGCACCCGTCCCGTCGACCTGCACCTCAAGGGGCTGGAAGCCATGGGCGCGGTCATCGAACTCGCCGACGGCTACGTTCATGCGACGGCCCCCAAGGGCCTGAAGGGCGCCACCATTCGCTTTCCCTTCGTCTCGGTTGGTGCGACCGAGAACCTGCTCATGGCGGCCACGCTGGCGGACGGCGAGACCGTCCTGGACAATGCCGCCCGCGAGCCCGAGATCACCGATCTCGCCCTGTGCCTGAAGGCGATGGGCGCAGATATCGAGGGGATCGGCAGCGAGCGTCTGGTGATCAAGGGCCAGGCGGCGCTGCATGGTGCCCGCTATTCCATCCTGCCCGACCGGATCGAGACCGGGACCTACGCCATGGCGGTCGGTGTCGCCGGCGGCCGGGTCGAACTTGTGGGCGCCCGGCCCGATACGCTCGAGGACGTCATCGACGTGCTGAACCGCTGCGGCGTCGAGGTAACGCCCACGGAACGTGGCATGGCGGTAAAGCGCAACGGCCACCGCGTGGTCGGCGTCGACGTCATGACCCAGCCCTATCCCGGCTTTCCGACCGACCTTCAGGCCCAGCTCATGGTCCTGATGGCGACGGCGGAAGGGGCGGCCATGATCACCGAGACGATCTTCGAGAACCGCTTCATGCATGTGCCGGAACTGGCGCGCATGGGTGCCAATGTCACGGTGCACGGGGCCTCCGCCCTGGTGCGCGGCGTGCCCCGTCTGAAGGGCGCGCCCGTCATGGCGACCGATCTTCGCGCCTCTGTCGGGCTCGTGCTCGCCGGCCTCGCCGCCGAGGGCGAGACGGTCGTGCACCGCATCTATCACCTTGATCGCGGCTATGAGCGGGTCGAGGAGAAGCTGGGCGCCGTCGGCGCGCAGATCCGGCGCGTGGCCGAGTGACATGACGACGCCCCGCCTCTACCTCGGCTTCGCGGACGCGGATGATCTTGCGGTCGTCTCCGCCCTGCTGCAGGACGCGGTGGTCAAGACGGCGGATCTGATCTATCTCGGCACCGCGAAGCGCTTCGCCCTTGTCGCCAACCGTTTCTGCTGGGACATGGACGAGACGGGCAAGGCGTTCCGCCGGCGCTGTGGCGTGCATTTCGATACGGTCCGCACGGTGCGAACCAGAGGGATCGACCGCAACGCGGTCGAACAGGTGCTCGACCTCCTCGCCATCGAGGCGCAGGAGAGCGGGGAAGGTGTCTCGATCGACCTCGTCTTCGCTGGCGACGCCGTGATCCGCCTCGAGGCGGAAGCGGTCGACGGCGGGATGAAGGACCTGACCGAGCCGTGGCCGACGCGACGCGCGCCGAGTCACGAAGTTGACGGGGAAACCGCCTGATGGTGACCAGATCGCCCAATGAAGGGCTTGTGCTCGCCCTGCCCAAGGGGCGCATCCTGAAAGAGTTGAGGCCCATCCTGGACAAGGTGGGTCTGAGTCCGGAGCCCGATTTCGACAACGAGAAATCGCGTGCCCTGAAATTCCGGACCGCCCATCCGGGCGTGTCCCTGATCCGCGTGCGCGCCTTCGATGTCGCCACCTTCGTCGCCTTCGGCGCCGCCCACCTCGGGGTTGCCGGCAACGACGTGTTGATGGAATTCGACTATCCCGAGATCTACGCCCCGCTCGACCTGAACATCGGCCATTGCCGACTGTCGGTCGCGGAGCCCGTCGAGATCGCGGGAGCGGACGATCCGACCCGCTGGAGCCACGTCCGCGTCGCCACCAAGTATCCGCATATCACCCGGCGTCATTTCGCCGCGCGCGGCGTGCAGGCCGAATGCATCAAGCTGAACGGCGCCATGGAACTGGCGCCAACCCTCGGCCTGTGCCGCCGCATCGTCGACCTGGTCTCGACCGGGGATACGCTGCGCGCCAACGGTCTGGTCGAGGTCGAGAAGATCGCCGAGATCTCGTCGCGCCTCGTCGTCAACCGCGCCTCCTTCAAGACCCGGGTCGAGGAGATCGGGGGCTGGATCGATGCTTTCAGGGGGGCCGTCGATGCCGCTTGACCTGAATACCTGCTCGCCCGATTTCGCGCTGCAATTCGAATCCCTGCTCTCGGCCAAGCGCGAGATGTCGGAGGATGTGGACGCAACCGTCGCCGCCATCGTCGCCGACGTGAAGGCGCGGGGCGACGATGCCCTGCTCGACTACACCAACCGCTTCGACCGCGTCGCCTTCGACCGGATCGAGGATCTGCGCCTCGGCCCCCAGGAAATCGACGAGGCGGTCGCCCAGGTGGATGCGGAATTGCTGGCCGCCATCGATCTCGCCGCGACGCGGATCGAGAGTTTCCACGCCCGCCAGATGCCGATGGACGACCATTACACCGATGCCGCCGGCGTGCGCCTCGGCCTGCGCTGGACCTCGGTCTCGGCCGCCGGGCTCTATGTCCCGGGCGGGACCGCCGCCTATCCCTCCTCCGTGCTGATGAACGCGCTGCCGGCCAAGGTCGCGGGCGTACCCCGTATCGTCATGGTGGTGCCGACGCCGGAAGGAGTGATCAACCCGGCCGTGATGGCGGCGGCGAAGCGCGCCGGCGTCACCGACATCTGGCGTGTCGGCGGGGCCCAGGCCGTCGCCGCGCTTGCGCATGGCACGCGCTCGATCGCGCCGGTGGACAAGATCGTCGGCCCCGGCAATGCCTATGTCGCCGCCGCCAAGCGCCAGGTCTTCGGCCTGGTCGGCATCGATTCGATCGCGGGCCCGAGCGAGATCCTGGTGGTCGCCGACGGCGCCAACGATCCGTCGTGGATCGCCGCCGACCTGCTGTCCCAGGCCGAGCACGACGAGAGCGCGCAATCGATCCTGCTGACCGACGATTCTGCCTTCGCCGATGCCGTGCTGGCCGCGATCGAGGTCCATCTCGAACGCCTGCCCCGCGCCGCGACCGCGCGGAAGAGCTGGGACCAGCATGGTGCCGTCATCCGCCTGCGCGGGCTGGAAGAAGCGCCGGCACTGGTCGACGCGGTCGCCCCCGAGCACCTGGAACTCGCCCTCGAGGATCCGGACGCCTTCGCCGCCAAGGTGCGGAACGCCGGCGCCATCTTCCTTGGCCGCCACACGCCGGAGGCGATCGGCGATTACGTCGCCGGACCGAACCACGTGCTGCCGACGGCGCGCACCGCGCGCTTCTCGTCCGGGCTTTCGGTCTTCGACTTCCTGAAGCGCACCACGCTCGTTGGCTGTGACGCGGATTCGGTGCGGGCCATCGGCCCCGCCGCGGTCACGCTGGCGCGGGCCGAAGGGCTGGACGCCCATGCGCTTTCCGTCGCCGTGAGGCTTGGCGCCGCCAACTGAGGAAAGGGCCGCCCATGGCCGAGGGAACGCGGAAACTGGTGGGCGTCACGCTCGACGAAGGCTCGGTCGCCAAGCGCAGCCCCGATGTCGAGCACGAGCGCAAGGTCGCGATCTTCGACCTGCTTGACGAGAACCATTTCTCCCCGATCGGCGACCACGACGGGCCCTATCACCTCCATCTCTCGATCGCCGAGACCCGCCTCGTCTTCGATATCTGGGACGCGGAGAAACGCCCGCTCGGCAAGATCATCCTGGCGATGTCGCCGTTTCGCGCCCTGATCCGCGATTATCTCGCGGTCTGCACCTCCTATTACGCCGCGATCAAGAGCGCCTCGCCCCAGAAGATCGAGGCGATCGACATGGGCCGGCGCGGTTTGCACAACCAGGGCTCGGAACTGCTGATGGAACGGCTGAAAGGCAAGATCGAGGTGGATTTCGACACCGCGCGACGGCTCTTCACCCTGATCTGCGTCCTGTTCATGAAGGGCTGAACCGCACCGTGGTCGGCTTCGGAAGCGATCTGCCGGGGGCGGTGCTGTTCTGCTGCACGCAGAACGCCATCCGTTCGCCGATCGCCATGGGCCTGATGCGCCATTTCTATGGCCGCGTCATCTTTGTCGATTCGGTCGGCGTGCGCGCGGGCGATCTCGACCCCTTCGCCGTCGCCGTCATGGACGAGATGGGAATCGACATTTCCCATTATCGCCCGAAGGACTTCGAGCAGCTCGAGGACACGAGTTTCGACCTCATCGTCTCGCTCAGTCCCGAGGCCCAGCACAAGGCCGTGGACCTGACCCGGACCATGGCCTGCGACGTCGAATATTGGCCGACCTTCGATCCGAGCCTCGCCCAGGGCAGCCGTGAACAGGTTCTCGATTCCTACCGTGGTGTGCGCGACCAGTTGCTGCAGCGTATCCGGGGCCGTTTTGGCGTGGTAAAAGCGCCGACCGTTTGAAATATTTTCTTCAAATGCGCCGGAAACAACGCCGCAATGCGGCTTGAACACTTGCAATGGGCGGCTTTGGGTCGCATCTTCCTGCCCTGATTTTTTCCAGATCCCGCCTTATCGAAGGCAAGCAGGAGAGCGTATGCCCAAGGAAGAGTTGATCGAGTTTCCGGGTACCGTGATGGAATTGCTGCCCAACGCGCATTTCCGCGTCCGCCTCGACAATGACCATGAAGTGCTGGCCCATACCGCCGGCAAGATGCGCAAGCACCGCATCCG
>JAQVKV010000099.1 GCA_028694545.1 Zavarzinia sp.
GCGGATGTCCAGGGGAAAGCCGATCTCCGATTCGACCCCGATCAGGCGCAGCGGCTCCTGCGCCCCGAGATCCTTCAGGCTGACTGTCGCGGTACGGGTGCCGGGCATCGCCGAGGGCGATGCCCCTGGGGAAGGCTCCATCGCCGGCGCGATGGCCGGCGATGGCGCGGGCACGGCGGGGGACGGCGGTTCGGCGGACGGCGCCGGCACGGGGGGGCTCGCGTCAGGCCCCGCGTCGAGGGCGGGCGGTGTCGGCAGTTGCGTCGGCTCTCCCGCCTGGAGGGGAGGCTGGGGCATGGTCTGCGCCTGCCCGGGCCGCGCGCCGCCAGCCACGCCGCAGATCGCGGCAACGGCCAGCACCAGCGCGATCCCGCCCCTGCCGGCCCGCCTGACCGGCAGGGGCTCGGGGGACAGGACTTCGGGCGACAGAACTTCAGGCGCCTGCACGGCGCCAGGCACGACCGCGCGCGACGCCGTCTCGGCCATGCGCAGGTCGGGCTGGGTCGTCGCCGACCGCGCGGCGGCCTTCAGATGGCGGCGAAAGAAGATGCCGAGCGTGGCGCGCAGCAGGGTCATCAGCGCCCGGCTCGCACGGTCGGGCGGACGGTGTGCCCGTTCGACCCAGGCATCGGCCCGACCGAAGACGACCCCCACCAGTTGACGATAGAGCGACACGGGCATTTCCCCGAAACTGAGCCGCAGGAATCCCGTCTCGGCCGCGATGCCGGTAACGGGAAAGACTTCGGTACGATCGGCCACGGGTAACTCCAGCGCCTCGATGTCTTCGGCATCGATCTCGACGCCATTCGGAATTCGGATCATGGCACCGCCCATGGACAGGTTGACGGTCTCGGTGCAGAAGGCGTGACCGCTCGCCATGAAGATCGTGGCGGGCACGTTGATGGGCAGGCGGACGAAACGGCGGATCTGCCGCGTCTCGAAGGCCGCGGCGATCGCGCCCATGAGGATCAGCGTGTTGTAGAGCGCCCAGGCGACGTTCAGCAGCAGAACCGCGCGCAGGTCGGCATCGTCCCACTGGTAGAGCAGGCGGTAGCAGCCAATGCAGAGCGCGACGAAAACCACCGTCAGGGTGATGAGGTGGAAGCGCGCGATGCGGAAGTCGAAATAGCCGCGCTCGAGCAGGCCGCCCTTGTCCGTCACGTTGAACTTGCCGAGGTTCGGGTTGATCAGTGCCGCCAGGACCGGCCAGACCAAATGGAAGGACAGGGCCGTCTCGTAGAGTTCGCCCCAGAAAGTGAGCCGGTAGGGCCCGTGAACCCGCCCGGCGGTCATCGAGGCATGGAGCAGGTGTGGCCCCGCATAGGCCAGCACCAACGGCGCGGTCGAGGCGATGATGCTTTCGCCGAACAGCAGGAAGGCGATGGGCGCGGTCAGGAACACGATGCGCGGCAGGGCGAACTGAAAATGCAGCATGGCATTGAGGTAGCAGAACCGCTGCGCGAGGTTGAGTTTGCCGCCGAACAACGGGTTCTCACGCCGCAGGATCTGGGTCATGCCGCGCGCCCAGCGGACGCGCTGGCCGACGTGAAGCACCAGACGCTCCGTCGCGCGCCCCGCCGCCAGCGCCACGCCGAGATAGGCTGTATTCCAGCCGCGCTTCTGCATGCGCAGGGCCGTATGGGCGTCCTCGGTCACGGTCTCGACCGCGAAACCGCCGACCTCGTCCAGCGCCGCGCGCCGGATGACGGCGCAGGAGCCGCAGAAGAAGGCGGCATTCCACAGGTCGTTGCCCTTCTGCACCGGGCCATAGAACAATTCCCCCTCGTTCGGGATGGCATTGCCACCGCGAATGTTCCGTTCGAAGGGGTCGGGGGAGTAGAAATGGTGCGGCGTCTGCACCAGGGCCAGCTTCGGATCGGTCAGGAAGCCGCCCACGGTCACCTGCAGGAAGCCGCGAGTACTGACGTGGTCGGCATCGAAGACGGCAATCAGTTCGCCATCCGTCAGCGTAAGGGCATGGTTCAGGTTGCCGGCCTTGGCATGGGCATTGTCCGGCCGGATGATGTAATTGGCCCCGACCTTGGCGGCGAATTCGCGAAACTCCTCGCGCCGACCGTCGTCGAGGACATGAACACGCAGCTTTTCCGCCGGATAGTCGAGGTTCAGCGCGGCCAGAACCGTATCGGCGACGATGTCCAGCGTCTCGTTATAGGTCGGCACGAAGACATCGACGGTGGGCCACAGGCTCATGTCGTCGGGCAGCGGCTCCGCCGGCCGTTCCAAGGGGGCCGCCGTCTGGAAATAGCCGAGCACCAGAATGAGCCAGGCATAAAATTCGGCCAGCAGCAGGCCAAGGCCGAAGAAGGCCCCCGTCCAGCTCTCGAAATGCATCGTCTCCGTCAGGCGCCAATAGATGTAGCGCGACGAGACGACGACCGAGAGCACGCTGAGCACCATGGTCACCGCCGAGGATTTCCAGCGGTTCGCGACAAGGGCCACGGCGAACAAGACAATGCCGAAGACATATTGCTGGACGAGGTCGAGCGGCGCCACCACCACCGGTACCAGCAGCATGGCGCCGAGGATCATCACGGCGTAGAGCGCCCAGCGCGGCCAGAACTCGAGGGGAGCGAGCTGTTCCGTCAGCCAGCCCGTACCGGGGCGGAACCACCGGGGACGTTGCCTGTCGTCGCCCATCACGGCCATCGCCGGCCCCCGTTCTGCGGCTCGGGCTGAGCTGACGGCTCTTCCTCGCGCGCCTCGCTCTCGACCGGCGCCGGCTTCAGCCGGGCGGAGAGACGTTCGGCGATGGCCCGGATGTCACGCGCGGCGACACCGTTCGGCGCGTGCTCGAACACCGACCGCTGCCAGCCGATCGCCTCGGCCGCGCCCTCGTCCCGATAGACCTGGCCAAGGAGGTGGTCGGGGATACGCTCGGCGACGAAATCCGTCACCGTCCGGCTCAGGCGTCGGCGTGGATCGACCTGGTTGACCACGACGAGAGGCCTTGTGTCGCCATAGAACCGGCCCTGCTCGATCACCGGCAGGAGGGAAAGCGACGTCGCATCGGCAAGCAGGACCGCGACCTGCAGCGCGCCGACACGGCCAAGCGCCTGAAGCGCGGGGACTGGCCCCGGCGCCAGGTCGGCGATCACCACCCAGTCGTCGCGATCGAGAATGGGCCCGAGCCCCCGGCGCAGATAATCTTCGTCATGGATCAGATGGCTCTCGAACTGAAGCCGCTCCTGATCGCTGGCCTTGCCGTAAGGCAGGATGAAGACGCCCGAGGGGGTCTGCAACGCCATGTTCGGCCAGTCCTCGGGCCTGTCCTGCGCGGCGACATAGCCCCGCCCGTCCGACAGCGCCATGCCGAAATGCAGGCGCAGGCTGTTCTGCACGTCGAAATCCATCGCGACCACGCCCCAGCCCAGCTGATGCATGGCCACGGCCACATTGGCCGCCAGCGTCGTCTTGCCGACACCGCCCTTGGGAGAGGAGAAGGCGACGACCGGCATTACCGCAATCTGTCGAACAGCGATCGCAACGGGGTTCCCCCTTCGCCCGGCGCGCCGGGCGTCCCTTCGCGGTGGCGCTGGAAGATACGACCAAGACCGGTGGGAGCGGGCCGAGCCTCGGCCGGCGTCGGCGAAGACCACGGCGGCGAAGAAGAAGCGGCAGTGCCCGGGACGGCGCCCGGCACGCTCGCGACCGGCACCGCGGCATGCGGCGGTGCGGCATGTGGCGGGGTGGCTTGCGGCGGGGTGGCTTGCGGCGTGGCGACGGCCTCGACCTCGCCGCGCTCTTCCGCGTCCGGCCCGGGGGCTGCCTTCAGAAGATCGTCGACGGCGGCGATCAGCGGCAGCGCGCCATCACCGCCGACGCTCTGGGACAATGCACCGACGTCCTTGTAGGTGCCCTTGTCGCCGAGCCCCATGACCTGCATCAGCCGTGCGGTGTCTTCAGATTTCGCCATTCCGGCCCCTGCCCCTCCGAATCGTGGTGCGTGTGCGGTCGTGGTGCGCGTGTGGCAAGAAGCCGGATTAGATCCGATTCGGAACATATTATGGAACAAACCGCCTCTGTGCAAATAGAGCCGCAGGGCAGCGCCTTCATGTCGACTGCAGTCGACAAGAAATTCCAAGATATTGGGAACGGAAAGCACGCTCCGATTGCTGACCTCTCCCGAAATTCGGGATCGGAACAGGTTGTCGCGATGGTTCACACCGGCCTTGCCAGGCCGTGACCGGCGCCCGAGGCGGCCCGGATTCAGGCGGCAAGGCGGGCGAGCAGCGCCAGCATCACGGCCGCTTCCGGCATGGGCGCGATGGCATCCAGCCGCTCGGGCACCAGGGCTGCGACATCCGCGTGAATACTTGCCCCCGGCGCGCCAAGGGGGCCGCGAAAGCCGTGATCCGTCCAGGCGATGGCCTGCAGCGCCTCGCCGGTCAGGGCCTCGATCAGGCCATCGGCGGCCGGCTTCAGGCTCAGCAGCGGATGGGCGGAGTAGACCGTCGGCACCGGATAGAGGGCGACCGGCCTCGCGGATCCGGCCGAGACCCGGCGCCAGCGTTCGGGATCGGCGATGATCCATTCGACGAGCTGGCTTTCATAGCCGACCGTCATCGGATAGGCGCCGGGCCCGCCCGCCAGATAATCCTCGAACAGGCTGCCGGAGGAATGGGATTTGTAACCCATGCGCCGGAACAGGGTCTCGACGTCGCCCGCGACCCCATCGAGGCCGCCGATGGTCGCGACATCCCCCGACAGGAGATTGGCGACGAGGCCCGCGAACATGAAGCCCGAATTGGACAGGTTCGGATCGGTCGAGACGAGGCGCGCCTTGCCGAAAAGCTCGGGCACGCCGACGTCCGCCCAGCCCTTGTCCGCCAGCACGGCACGCAGGAAGGCGAGGAGATCGATCATCGGATGGCCGGCGCCATCCGGCTTCACCAGCCCCGCGCGCATCAGCCCGTCGACGACGTTGGACCAGGAATAGACCACGATCGGCGAATTCAGGATGACCTGCGACCTGCGTATGGCGACATTGCTCTCGCGCGCGATCTCGACCATTACCGAGGACGAGGGCCACAGGAAATCCGGCGACTGGCCCAGCAGTTCCGGCGCGCGCACCATCTCGACCGAACCGGCCTGGCGCGCGTTCAGCGCAAAGCCGGCGGAAGCCAGGGCATCCACCGTCCTCGGATTGGCGAGGAAGGCCTTCTTCTCGCCGCCGACGAAGCCCGACAGCGCCGTCGGGTCGCGCAGCAGCGGCGACTCCTTCAGGTAGAGGAAGCCCCCCGTGGCGGCGACACTGGCGCCGAGCAGGCCGAGCCCGAGGGTGCGGCGCGTCACGCTCATCGGCGTCTCCCCATGTCTTCCTGGATGGACCGTTCGATCAGGCGCAACTCGACGTCGAGATCGGCGAGGTCACTGTCGAGCAGCGAATCCTTGTAATGACTGAAAGCTTCCTCGAGCCTGGCCACGACGCCCTCGCTCTGGGCGATCAGGGCGGGGTCGGGCTGGCTCATCTTCTCGAGCACCGCATAGCGCTCCGCGACCATGCCGGCCGAGGGCAGGTAATAGGTGAGGAAGCGTTGCACCGTGGCGAGACGATTGGCGTCCTGTTCCACCCCGGCGACGATCGCCCGCGCCGTAACCGCCAGCCCCGCGACCCGCTCGCGCACCAGGGGCTTGCGGATTTCCGCCGCCGTCGCCGTCAGGCGCTCGATCCAGGGCAGCGCGTCGCCGAGCACGCGCCGCGCGAGATCGACCCGCCCGCGCCCGATCCCGGAAACATCCACCCCCTCGAACAGGCGACGCGGCGCCAGCAGGAAGACGAGGCCGGTGAAGGCGACGATGCCGATCCCCGCCGCCGCCCATAGGGGCAACCCGACGCCAAAAACCAGCGCAGGCACGAGGGCCGCCCCCGCACCGCCGGCGATGATCCAGTTGCCGTCACGCCCCGCCATGGCCGCCCGTCAATTGTAGCCCCGGGCGGAACGGAAGGCGCCCGTCAGGTCCTTGGCCCCGTCGAAGACCCGGGCGTCGGACGCCCCGGCCAGGATTTCGAGCTGGCCGCGATCCGCATTGCCGAAGGTGATGCCGAAGATCGGAATGCGCGCCTCCACCGCCGTGCGCGCGGCGAGGAACGCCTCCGGATCGCCGTCGCTGCGCCCGTCGGTCATGATGACGACGGCGGGCAGGTAATCGTCCTTCGCGATCAGGGGCGCCATGCGGACATAGGCTTCGCGGACACAGGCATACATGTCGGTGCCGCCGCCGGTCCGGTGGCCCAGCACTTCGTTCAGCAGCCTGGTCTGATCATCCGCGCCCCCCGTGCCCTGCCAGACGTCGGCGACCCGGCCCGAGAAGGGAATGACGAAGATCCGGTCCCGGGGCGACCATTGCACCAGCACCTCTGACGCGCGTTCGGGCGTGAACAGGAAGCTGATCGCCTGACGCAGCGCGCTTTCCCCGTCGCCCTTCATGCTGCCCGAGAAATCGAGGCAGAGCGCCGTCAGGGAGGGCCGGCGCAGCGCCTCCTGATAAAGGGTCAGCGCCTTGTAGATGACGGCCGCCTCCGGCATGCGCACGGCGGTGACGAGGCGGGAGGGATCAAAGTTCCAGTCCGGTTCGGGCCTTGCCTGTTCGGCCCGGCCAAGCGCGATGCGCCGGCCCGTTTCCGCGATTACGGCCTGGGTCTCGGGAGAGAGCAGGTGGGCCTGAAGCGCGAGGAAGAAATCCTCCACGTCCTTCGGTCTGCCCCGGCCGAGGAAGCCAAGGGGCGAATCCGCGATCGCCACTCCTTCCGCCGGATAAACCGCCCAGAGCGGTTCCTGCCCCTTGGCGCGCAGGGTGTCGTTCACTTCCTTGAGGACGGCCTCGTAATTCCACATGGCGTCATAGACGACCCCCTTCGCCGCTGCCTCGACATAGAGTTCGCCCAACCAGCCGCTGGAGCCGGACGAACGTTCGACACCGTCGAGCAGGCGTGTAACCTGGTCGAGGGTCGCGGCATCGTCTAGGTCGAGATCCTCGAGCACCGGCTTGCCGCGCGCCGCCGCCAGCATGGCGAGATAGGCGGCGGCCCCGGAATTGGACTGGGTGGCCGAGGTCATGAGGAAGCGCAAGGCCCCCTCGTCCACCGCCTTCAGGATGGCGGCGGTCGAAACGGATGTCCCGACCCAGCCGAGCGCCTCCGCCTTCGACTTGCGCACGCCGAGCACGACCGGGTTCTGCGAGATCGACTGGGTGTGGGAGACACGGCGGCCGCTGTCGAAGAGATCGATCCAGATGCTCGACGCCGGCCAGACGGCATCCACCGCCGCCTCCCGCCCCGGGCGCAACGACAGGCCGATGTCGAGCGAGCCCAGATAATGCATGTGGCAGGTCACGCCCCGGTCGGCGCAGAACGCCGTCACGATCGGCTCCAGCGCCTTGTTCTCGGAACCGGCGA
>JAQVKV010000100.1 GCA_028694545.1 Zavarzinia sp.
GGCGGAGCCGCTGACCGAATGCGACGTGAAGTCGAACATCAAGTCTGTCCCGGGCGTGATGACCATCCGTGGCTGCGCCTACGCGGGTTCGAAGGGCGTGGTCTGGGGTCCGGTGAAGGACATGGTCCATATCTCTCACGGTCCCGTCGGCTGCGGGCAATATTCGTGGTCCCAGCGCCGCAACTACTACATCGGTAAGACGGGCGTGGACACCTTCGTGACCATGCAGTTCACGTCCGATTTCCAGGAGAAGGACATCGTCTTCGGCGGCGACAAGAAGCTCGAGAAGATCATCGACGAGATCGACACCCTGTTCCCGCTGGCGAAGGGCGTCTCGATCCAGTCGGAATGCCCGATCGGTCTGATCGGTGACGACATCGAGGCCGTCGCGCGCAAGAAGAACAAGGAAACCGGCAAGACCATCGTTCCGGTGCGTTGCGAGGGCTTCCGTGGCGTCTCCCAGTCGCTCGGCCACCACATCGCCAACGACGCCATCCGCGACTGGGTCTTCGACAAGAAGGACGTCGAGTTCGAAGCCGGTCCCTATGACGTCAACGTCATCGGCGACTACAACATCGGCGGCGACGCCTGGGCCTCGCGCATCCTGCTCGAGGAAATGGGCCTGCGCGTGGTCGGCAACTGGTCGGGCGATGCGACGCTCGCCGAGATGGAGCGTGCCCCCAAGGCCAAGCTGAACCTCATCCACTGCTATCGGTCGATGAACTACATCTGCCGTCACATGGAAGAGAAGTATGGCATTCCGTGGATCGAATATAATTTCTTCGGTCCCTCGCAGATCGCCGCCTCGCTGCGCAACATCGCCGCGCAGTTCGACGACACGATCAAGGAAAACGCCGAGAAGGTCATCGCCAAGTACCAGCCGCTGGTCGATGCCGTGATCGCCAAGTACCGCCCGCGCCTCGAAGGCAAGTCGGTGATGCTCTATGTCGGCGGCCTGCGCCCCCGTCACGTCATCACGGCCTATGAGGACCTTGGCATGGAGATCGCCGGCACGGGCTATGAGTTCGGCCATGGCGACGACTACAAGCGCACCGGCCACTACGTGAAGAACGGCACGCTGATCTACGACGACGTCACCGGTTACGAGCTCGAGAAATTCATCGAAAACATCCGTCCCGACCTCGTCGGCTCCGGCATCAAGGAGAAATACCCGGTGCAGAAGATGGGCATACCGTTCCGCCAGATGCACTCCTGGGATTACTCGGGCCCGTATCACGGCTACGACGGCTTCGCCATCTTCGCCCGCGACATGGACCTCGCCATCAACAACCCGGTCTGGGGCCTGTTCAAGGCGCCCTGGACCAAGGCTGCCTGAACCGGAAAGGGCGGGGCGGCCGGCGCCGCCCCGCCACCCTCGAGACGACAAGGATAGGAACCATGCCCCAGTCCGCTGACAAGGTGCTCGACCACGCACCGCTGTTCCGCGAGCCCGAATACCGGGAAATGCTCGCGAAGAAGAAGGCCCTGTTCGAGGACATGCCGGCGGACGACGTCGTGCAGAAGACCGCGGACTGGACCAAGTCCTGGGAATACCGCGAGAAGAATTTTGCCCGCGAAGCCCTTTCGGTGAACCCGGCCAAGGCGTGCCAGCCCCTGGGCGCGGTCTTCGTCGCCGCCGGCTTCGAGAAGACCATGAGCTTCGTCCATGGCTCGCAGGGCTGCGTCGCCTATTACCGCTCGCACCTGTCGCGTCACTTCAAGGAGCCGTGCTCGGCCGTCTCCTCGTCGATGACGGAGGACGCGGCGGTGTTCGGCGGCCTCAACAACATGATCGACGGCCTGGCGAATACCTATTCGCTCTATGACCCGAAGATGATCGCGGTCTCGACCACCTGCATGGCGGAAGTGATCGGCGACGACCTGCACGCCTTCATCCAGAACGCCAAGGCCAAGGGTTCGGTACCCGAGGATTTCGACGTTCCCTTCGCCCATACCCCGGCCTTCGTCGGCAGCCATGTCACCGGCTACGACAACATGCTGAAGGGCATCCTGGAGCATTTCTGGAAGGGTGCGGAGCGCCAGGCGAACGGCACGATCAACATCGTCCCGGGCTTCGACGGTTTCGCGGTCGGCAACAACCGCGAACTGAAGCGCATGCTGGACCTGATGGGTGTCGAATACACCATCCTGTCCGACGTCGCCGACCAGTTCGACACCCCGTCCGACGGCGAATACCGCATGTATGACGGCGGCACCACGCTGGACGCGGCGAAGGCGGCGGTGAACGCCAAGGCGACCTTGTCGATGCAGGAATATTGCGCGACGAAGAGCCTCGAATATGCGGCGGGCTTCGGCCAGGAAACCGCCTCCTTCCACTATCCGATGGGCATCGCCGGCACCGACGAATTCCTGATGACGGTCGCCGAGATCACCGGCAAGGAGATCCCGGAAGAGCTGACCAAGGAGCGCGGCCGCCTGATCGACGCCATGGCGGACAGCCAAGCCTATCTACACGGCAAGAGCTACGCCATCTACGGCGACCCCGACTTCGTCTACGGCATGGCCCGCTTCATCCTGGAGACGGGCGGCGAGCCGAAGCATTGCCTCGCCACCAACGGCAACAAGGCGTGGGAAGCCCAGATGGCCGACCTCTTTGCCTCCAGCCCCTACGGCGCAGGCTGCAAGGCTTGGCCGGGCAAGGACCTGTGGCACATGCGCTCCCTGATGGCGACAGAGCCCGTCGATCTGATGATCGGCAGCTCCTACGCCAAATACCTGGAGCGTGACCTCGACGTGCCGCTGGTCCGTCTGACCTTCCCGATCTTCGATCGCCACCACCACCATCGTTTCCCGGTGTGGGGCTATCAGGGCGGCCTGCGGGTGCTGGTTACCCTGCTCGACAAGATCTTCGACCGGCTCGACAGCGAGACGATCGAGGCCGGGGTCACGGACTACTCCTACGACCTCACGCGCTGACCGCGGACATTCGGCGTCGTCCCGGCGAAAGCCGGGACCTCGCGACGACAAGGGCGGGGCGGGGATCAGCGAGATCCCGCCTTCCTGCCTGGATGACGAAGGGTTTGAAGCAACGGACGAGGAGCAGTGTCATGAGCGACGCGTTGAAAGCCAAGATCGCCGACGTCTTCAACGAACCGGCCTGCGACAAGAACCAGGCCAAGGACGAGAAGGCGCGGAAGAAGGGTTGCTCCAAACCCCTGACCCCGGGGGCGGCCGCCGGCGGCTGCGCCTTCGACGGGGCGAAGATCGCCCTGCAGCCGATCACCGACGTCGTCCACCTGATCCATGGTCCCTTGGCTTGCGAGGGCAATTCCTGGGACAACCGCAATTCCGCGTCCTCGGGCGAGAAGACCTATCGCGTCTCCTTCACCACAGACATGTCGGAACTCGACATCATCATGGGCAATGGCGAGAAGCGCCTGTACCGCGCGATCAAGGACGTCATCGCCAAATATGATCCGCCGGCGATCTTCATCTACCAGACCTGCGTGCCGGCCATGATCGGCGACGACGTGGAAGGCGTGTGCCGCCATGCGACGGAAAAGCTCGGTACCCCTTGCGTGCCGGTGAACGCGCCCGGCTTCGTCGGGCCGAAGAACCTCGGCAACAAGCTGGCGGGCGAAGCCCTGCTCGACCACGTCATCGGCACGATCGAGCCGGACGATGCCGGGCCCTGCGACATCAACATCATCGGCGAATATAACCTCTCGGGCGAACTCTGGCAGATCAAGCCGCTGTTCGAGGCGCTCGGCATCCGCATCCGCGCCTGCATGTCGGGCGACGGGCGTTACACCGAAATCGCCGGCGCCCACAGGGCCAAGGTGAACCTCATGGTCTGCTCCACCGCGTTGATCAACGTCGCGCGGAAGATGGAGGAACGCTGGGGCATTCCCTATTTCGAATGTTCCTTCTACGGCCTGTCCGACATGAACCTGACGCTGCGCACCACCGCGCGTCTCCTTGTCGATCAGGGCGCCCCCGCCGACCTGATCGAACGCACGGAAGCGCTGATCGCGCGCGAGGAAGCGAATGCCTGGGCCCGGATCGAACGCTACCGGGCCGAACTGAAGGGCAAGCGCGTCATGCTCTATACGGGCGGCGTGAAGTCCTGGTCCATCGTCGCGGCCCTGCAGGAGATCGGCATGAAGATCGTCTCCACCTCGGTGCGCAAGTCGACGGAAGAGGACAAGGAACGCATCAAGGCCATCATGGAAGATCCCCATATGGTCGAAAGCGTGCCGCCGCGCGAAATGTACGCGCAGCTGAAGCGGGGCGACGCCGACATCCTGCTGTCCGGCGGCAAGAGCCAGTTCGTCGCGCTGAAGGCCAAGGTGCCCTGGCTCGACATCAACCAGGAACGCCACCACGCCTTCGCCGGCTACGACGGCATGGTGACCCTGGTGCGCGAACTGGCGAAATCCCTGCGCAATCCGATCTGGGAAGACATCCGCCGTCCGGCCCCGTGGGATGCGCCCAGTGGCGCCTTCCCCTTCGCCGAGATCGAAGGCCACCGGAGCTGAGGGAGGACGACATGGCGATGATCCGCACCCCGAAGAAGAACCTTTCCATCAACCCCCTGAAGTCGTCGACGCCGCTTGGTGCCGCACTCGCCTATCTCGGGGTCGATGGCGCGGTGCCGCTGTTCCACGGCAGCCAGGGCTGCACCTCCTTCGCGCTGACGCTGGCCGTCCGCCACTTCAAGGAGGACATGCCGTTGCAGACCACCGCCATCGACGAAGTGGCAACCGTGCTCGGCGGCGCCGACAATCTCGAGGAAGCGCTGGTGAACCTCACCAAGCGCATGAAGCCGAAATTCGTCGGCGTCGCCTCGACCGCGCTGGTCGAGACCAAGGGCGAAGATTTCGTCGCCGACCTGCAAGGCATCGTCGCCCGGCGCGAGGAACTGGCGGCGACCAAGATCGTCTTCGCCTCGACGCCCGATTTCGCCGGGGCGCTGGAAGACGGCTGGGCCCGCGCCGTCACCGCCATGATCGAGGCGCTGGTGACGCCGGGCGACCGGCGCGAGACGCCGCTGCGCCAGATCAACCTGCTGCCCGGCGTGCATCTGACCTCCGGCGACATCGAGGAACTGCGCGAGCTGATCGCCGCCTTCGGCTTCACCACCGTGGTGCTGCCCGATGTTTCCGGTTCCCTCGATGGTCATGTGAACGAGCAATATTCGGGGGCCACGACGGGTGGCACCAAGCTGGGTGACATCGCGGAGATGGGCCGGGCGTTGCACACGATCGCCGTCGGCCATCACATGCGGGCCCCCGCCGAAGCCCTCCAGGGCCTGACCGGCGTGCCGACGACCCTGTTCCCCAGCCTCGTCGGCCTCGCCCCGGTGGACGGGCTGGTCACCCTGCTCACCCATCTCTCGGGCCAGCCGGCGCCGGCCAGTGTGAAACGGCGACGGTCGCAATTGCTGGACGTCATGCTGGACGGCCATTTCCATTTCGGCGACCGACGCATCGCCATCGCGGCCGATCCCGATCTCCTGTCGACGCTGGCGAATTTCTTCGGCGGCCTGGGGGCGGAAGTGGTGACGGCGGTGGCGAGCACCGGCAATTCGCCGGTGCTGACCGACATCCCGGCCGACGAAGTGATCATCGGCGACCTCACCGATTTCGAGCAGGCGGCGGCGGAGAACGGCGCCGAATTGCTGGTCACCCACGCCCATGGCCGGCAGGCGGCGGAACGTCTCGGCCTGCCGCTCTACCGTGTCGGCTTCCCGATCTTCGACCGGCTGGGCGCGCAGCACCGCGCCATGGTCGGCTATCGCGGCACCCGCGACCTGATCGTCGATCTCGCCAATCTCTTCATCGCCGTCCGGCCGGAAAAGCGCCCGGCGGATTTCGCCCATATGCTGGCGCCCGTGCCGGCATCGATCCAGGGGGATGCATCCCATGCGCCGACTGCAACTTGTTGAGAGCGAGCCCGAGCCCGTGCCGGCCAGCGTGCCGCGTCTGCGCATCGCCATCGCCACGCAGGACATGAAGGCGCTGAACGCCCATTTCGGCTCGGCGCGGAAATTCGCCGTCTACGACGTGACGCCGGACGATGCGCGTTTCGTCGAGGCGGTCGAATTCGGCACGGTCTCGGACGAATCCGGCAAGCACAAGCAGGAAGGCGACGACCGTATCGGCCCCAAGGTCGAGGCCCTGCGCGGCTGCAACCTGCTGTTCTGCCTCGCCATCGGCGGGCCTTCGGCGGTGAAGGTGGTGAACGCCCGCATCCACCCGGTGAAACTCCCGGCGCCCGAACCGATCGACGTCATCATTGCCAAGGTTCAGACCATGATGGCGGGCAATCCCCCGCCCTGGCTGCGCAAGGTGATGGTGTCGCAACAGGAACGTTCCATGGATTTCCTGGACGAGGAGGATTGACCATGACCGCCCTTGCCGCCCCGAAGGATGACGCATTCGACAGCCCCTTCGTGAAGAGCCTGGTGAGCCTGATCCGGGCCGAGGACAGTTTCGGCGCCTGGGAAAGGCGCAGTGATGCCCGCCTGCTCGAGGATTTCATCGTCACCCGCGCGGAAAAGCGCGAGATGCCGATGATGGCAGATCCCGACCCCGACACCGTCGACCGGGTGGAGAAATTCTACAAGGCGGTCGGACTCACCATCGAGAAGCGCTGCGGCCTGATGGCCAGCCCCATGATGAAGATGAGCCACGAGGGCTTCGGCCGCGTCGTGCTGCTGGTCGGCCGGCTCGTCGCCTTTTCCAAGAGCCTGCGGGACGTCCATCGTTTCGGCTTCGAGGATTTCGAGACGCTGGCGGCCGAGGGCATGAAGGCGGTGGAACAAGCCGTCGCCGTGATCGAACGGTTCCCGGACGTGGCCCGGGCCTGAGGGAGGGTGAGATGCAGACGATCGAAGACCTGAAGGCGGAACTGAAGAAACTCTCGGCCAAGGCGACGCAGGCCAAGATGGACCTGCACGACCTGTCGGAAGACCTGCCGATCAACTGGCAGATGATCCCGGAAGTCGCGGCCCGCGCCCTTGACGCCTTCCGCACGCTGGAGGCCAAGCGCGCGGAACTGAAACAGCTCGAAGCGGCATAGGAGAGCGACGATGCAGGCGCAGACGCGGGACGGCCGGTCCTGGACACCGGAATATCTCCTCGCCATCGATCCGAAGACCTGCATCGGCTGCGGCCGCTGTTACAAGGTCTGCGGCCGGGGCGTCATGGATCTCATGGGCCTGACCGACGAGGGCGAGATGGTCGACAAGGACGACGACGACGTCGAACGTCTGGTCATGTCCATGACGGACGCCGGCGCCTGCATCGGCTGCGGTGCCTGCGCCCGGGTCTGCCCCGCCAACTGCCAGACCCACGGCACGGCGTGAGGATACGGCCATGGACGCGCGGGATCTCTACGACTGGCTGATGGCCGGG
>JAQVKV010000101.1 GCA_028694545.1 Zavarzinia sp.
CGCTGTCGTAATAGAGCCGGTCCTCGGGGCAGGCATCCAGATAGAGGCCGTCGGACCAGCAGGAATTGAAGTCGTCGCTGACGCCATAGGTTTCCGGGTTGCTCTTCACCTCGGCGATGCCGCGATCGAAATCGACGACATAGACCTTGGAGCCCGGGTGCTCGCGCTGGAAGCGGTTCGAGCGTTCGACGATCTCGCGCGAATATTCGGCGCCGAACTCTGTCTCGCCGCCATAGGCGAAGACGGCGAATTCCCGTGCTCCGGCCCCATAGAGGTCCTCCATCATCTGTTCCTGGTTTTCGGCCGGAACCGACGGGTCGCGCTGGTGGTAGGCGAAATAGTCGTTGTAGGCAGGACCGATGATGTAGAGCTGGTCGCTTGGCGTTTCGGGATTTTCGGCCAGATATTCCTCGACCTGGGTTCGCATCGAATGTTGGCCCGGCACCATCTGGAAGACGACGGCGAAGGGTACCGTTTCGGGATCGCCGTATTCGGGCAACTCGCCGACGATCGTCGTGATCAGGTCGGTCAGTCCCTCGACGGAAGGGGCGGCGAGCAGGGCTTCGAGATCGGCGAGGTTATTGTCGTTCACGCCCGGCAGGGTCGTCGTATAGGGCCCGGTGGCGGCACCGCCCCAAGCGTAATTGGTATCGGGATCATAGGCGTAGCCGAGTTTCGCGGGCAGGAGTTCGGCGTAGTTCTGGCCGTTCGAGAAGCGCCCCTCGTAATATTTCGAGGAATCGAGGGCTTCGATCCCGGTGCCCCGGTTGAGGCCAAGGAACATCTGGTCCAGTGCCGTCTGGGTGCGGCCGACGTCCGCGTCCGACGCCGAAAAAACCTGCTGGCCGCTGTATTGCTGGGCCTGGACCAGCGCCAGCGTGGTCATCGACACGGCACCGGCCGCCATGCCGGCCACGACCGCAAGGCCGAGGCCGCGCCCCTGCTTTTTCCCCTTCATGTCTCCCCCCGGAAACGGTTTGCCCGTTCGCTTTTTGCACGTTGCCGTGCGGGCAACGTGCAATCGGGGGTCGTTGCTTGGCAACCGGTGTTGCCACCAAGTCGGGGACAGCGCGGTATCCGGCGGCGCCGGGAGGCTCAACCCGGCCATGCGCGCGGGGGCGTGGTTCCTGGCGTCCTCCCCGGCTATCTTGCGCCGGCAACTGCGAGGAGGGGAGACATGTCCACGCTGACACAGGCTTATGGCGCCCTGCTCGTGGCGATCGCGCTGGAACTGGCGGGGACCAGCTTTCTCCAGGCGTCGCAGCAGTTCACGCGGCCGCTGCAGTCGGTCGTCACCGTCGTCTGCTATGCCGCATCCTTCTACAGCCTGTCGCTGGCGCTGACGCTCATTCCGGTCAGCATCGCCTATGCGACCTGGAGCGGGCTTGGCATCGTGCTGATCGCCGTCATCGGCTATACCGTCTTCGGCCAGACGCTGGACTGGCCGGCGATCATCGGCATCGCCCTCATCGTCGCCGGCGTCGTCGTGGTCAACGGCTTTTCCTCGGCGGTCGGGCACCGCTGAGGCGAAGCACTCAGTTCGGCGAGCAGACGAAACAGGTGACGCCGCTCGGCGTCACGCGGGCATCGGGGCCGATGTCGGAGCGGATCATGCCGCCGGCCTGATAGGCGCCATTGTCGAAGATCGCCTCATAGGCCTGTTCCGCCGTGCGGCCGTCCGGGCTTGTCAGCCGCAGGCGATAGTTGACGTTGGAGCAGCGCTTGTCGGTCGAGGACAGCTCGATGATATAGGCGATGTCGGCGCCGACATTGTCGCGCCGGCGGCCGACGTCGGTCACCTGGACCCTGGCGGTGCAGGCGCCCTGCGGGATGCCGCAGTCGCACGGGCGCTCGGCGACGGAACTCTGCCCCGGCGCCGGCTTGGCGTCCGGATAGGTCGTGGTCGGGGGCAGGGGGATGAAGGGCTCTTCCTCGCCCGCCTGCTGGGCCACGGCGGGCGTGCCGGCGGCAAGAAGGACGAGGCTGAAAAACACGGCGCGCATCTTCGTCTCCCATTCGTCTTCGACCGCCGGGGAACGCGAATCCCCCGGCCAGAGCGACGGGCGCATACTGGCCCCTAAACGCCGCCCTGCAAAGTGCGCTGCGATCGCGCCCTCAGTTGTCGAGGGCGCCGTGGCAGTGCTTGAACTTCTTGCCCGAACCGCAGGGGCAGGGGGCATTGCGGGCGACCTTGCCCCAATTGGCCGCTGGACCGCCGCGCGGGTCGGACGGGGCCGGGCCGGGGTTGGGGGCGGGCAGGGGGGCCGCCTCGTTCTCGCCGGTCAGGGGATCGTTGTGGATCGCCTCCATCGGGCCGGCCTCCGGCAAATCGGTGGGCACCGGCTGCTCGACGCGGATCTCGACATGGGCGAGGACGCGGGTGACCTCCTCGTTGATCTTGTCGAGCATCGCTTCATAGAGATTGAAGGCTTCCTGCTGGTATTCGCGCAAGGGATCGCGCTGGCCATAGGCGCGCAGGCCGATCGCCTGGCGCAGATAGTCGAGCTGGAGCAGGTGCTCCTTCCAGCACTGGTCGAGGATCTGGAGCAGCATGCTCTTCTCGATCATGCGCATGATCTCGGGGCCGAAGCGTTCCGCCTTCTTCGTGAAGAAGTCCTCGACTGTTTCGGCCAGGCGGTGACGGATCTCGTCCTCGGCGATGCCCTCTTCCGCCGCCCAGTCCGGGACCGGCAGTTCCAGGGTGAGGATGCGCAGGGCCTCGGTTTTCAGGCCCTCGGCATCCCAGGCTTCCGAATAGGAGCCGGCAGGAATGTGGGTGGCGACCAGATTGTTCACCACATGGTCGCGCATCGAGCCGGTGATGTCGGAAACATCGTCCGCCTGCATGAATTCGCGGCGCTGGCCGTAGATCGCCTTGCGCTGCTCGTTCATGACGTCGTCATAGCGCAGCAGATTCTTGCGGATATCGAAGTTGCGCGCCTCGACCTTCTGCTGCGCCTTTTCCAGCGCCTTGTTCACCCACGGGTGGATGATCGCCTCGCCTTCCTTCAGGCCGAGACGCTGCAGCATCCGGCTCAACCCGTCGGAGCCGAAGATGCGCATCAGGTCGTCTTCGAGGCTGAGGAAGAACTTCGAGGCGCCGGGATCGCCCTGCCGGCCGGAACGACCACGCAACTGGTTGTCGATGCGCCGGCTCTCGTGCCGCTCGGTACCAATGATGTACAGACCGCCGGCGGCGATCACCGTTTCCTTGTCCGCGGCATGCTTGGCCTTGATGCGGGCGACATCGTCGTCATACCCCGGGCCTTCCTGCACGTCCTCGAGCAGCATGGACAGGTTGCCGCCCAGCTGGATGTCGGTGCCGCGGCCCGCCATGTTGGTGGCGATCGTGATGGCGCCCGGCTGGCCCGCCTGGGCGACGATCCCCGCTTCCTGCTCGTGGAAGCGGGCGTTCAGCACCCGGTGCGGCACCTTCTTCTTGGTCAGATGGGCCGAGAGCAGTTCCGACTTCTCGATCGAGACGGTGCCGACAAGGACGGGCTGTTCCCGCTTCCGGCATTCCTCGATCAGGAGGACGATCGCGTTGAATTTGTCGTTCATCGTCAGATAGACCTCGTCGTCGAGGTCCTTGCGCTGAACGGGGACGTTGGTCGGGATCTCGACCACGTCGAGCTTGTAGATCTCGGCGAATTCGGCGGCTTCCGTCGCCGCCGTGCCGGTCATGCCCGAAAGCTTCGGATAGAGGCGGAAATAATTCTGGAAGGTGATCGAGGCCAGTGTCTGGTTCTCGTTCTGGACCGTCACCTGCTCCTTCGCTTCCAGCGCCTGGTGCAGGCCTTCCGAGTAGCGCCGGCCCGTCATCATGCGGCCGGTGAATTCGTCGATGATGATGACCTTGTCGTCCTTCACCACATAGTCGCGGTCGCGCCGGAACAGGACATGGGCGCGCAGCGCCTGCTGCAGGTGATGGACGATGGTGACGTTCTCGGCGTCGTAGAGATTGTCGGACTTGAGCAGCCCGGCCTCGATCAGCAACTGCTCGAATTTCTCCTGGCCTTCCTCGGACAGGGAGACGGAGCGCTGCTTCTCGTCCTTCTCGTAATCCGCCTCGGCCAGTTGCGGCATCAGGTTGTCGATGCGGCGGTAGAGATCGGAATTGTCCTCGGTCGGGCCCGAGATGATGAGGGGCGTGCGCGCCTCGTCGATCAGGATCGAGTCCACCTCGTCGACGATGCCGTAATGGAAGGGTCGCTGGACCAGATGGTCCAGGCGGTACTTCATGTTGTCGCGCAGATAGTCGAAGCCGAATTCGTTGTTGGTGCCGTAGGTGATATCGGCGGCATAGGCGGCGCGCCGCTCGTCGTCGGTCAGGTCATGGACGATCACGTCCGTGGTCAGCCCGAGGAAACCGTAGACACGGCCCATCTGGGTCGCGTCGCGCTTCGCCAGATAGTCGTTCACCGTGATGACATGGACACCCTTGCCGTCGAGCGCGTTCAGATAGGCGGCCAGCGTCGCCACCAGCGTCTTGCCTTCGCCGGTCTTCATCTCGGCGATCTTGCCCGAATGCAGGACCATGCCGCCGATGAGCTGGACGTCGAAATGGCGCTGGCCGAGGGTCCGTTTCGCCGCCTCGCGCACGGTGGCGAAGGCTTCGACCATGATATCGTCAAGGGTCTCGCCAGCGGCGAGGCGTGCCTTGAACTTCTCGGTCTGGGCTTTCAGCTCGCCGTCGGAAAGGGCCGCGATCGTCGGCTCCAGGGCATTGATCGCCTGGACCTTGCTACGAAAGGACTTGACGGTACGGTCATTGGCGCTGCCGAACAACCGTTTGGCGAGCGAGCCGAAGCGGAGCATGAAGCGACCTTTTCCTGCCGCGTCAGCCGTAATCGGCCTGACCGGCGCATGCGTGATGCGAGCCTCGCCCGCAGAAACAGGTGCCGGGCCCCCATGGGCACCCGGAACGGTATGGGACAGATAAGACTGCCGCTCCGCCATGTCAACTTGGACACCGGGGCGTTCCGGCCCTGTTTCCATGCGTGCCGTTCTGCCCTAATCCTGCCTTTTCTTTCCGCTATGGGCTGCGCCTGGAGCTCGCGTGGCGAGACTTGCGGAGCGTCGCGTGAAGCTCCATCATCCGCGCCACTTCGGCATCCGTGTCCCTTCGGCTCGTCGGCCGGTTTCTCTCGTCCCATTCGGGGTCATCATGCAACGTATCGCTCTTTCGTGCCTGCTCGCTCTGGGGCTCGCGTCGGTTCAGCCCGCCCTTGCCGAAGAGGCGCCGATCCCGGCCGCCGCCGCCACGGATGATCCCGTGGTCGCCCACGTGGGCGAGGCCGTGATCTACCGGTCCGAAGTGGTGGAAGCCTATCGCGGCCTGCCGGAGCAGTTCGCCCAGATCCCGATGGACGCGATCTTCACCGAACTCGTGCAGCAACTCGTCGACCGCAAGGTGATGGCGATCGCCGCCGCCGCCGCCGGTCTCGAGAATGATCCCGACTATGCCCGTCGCATGGCCCAGGTGAAGGATCAGGTGCTCGAGCAGGTCTATGTCGACAAGGTGATCGAGGCGCAGGTCACCGACGCCGTCATGAAGGCGAAATACGACAAGATCCTGGCGGAAAACCCGCCCGAGGAAGAAGTGCACGCCCGCCACATCCTGGTCGATACCGAGGATGAGGCGAAGAAGCTGAAGGACGCGATCGAGAAGGGCGCCGACTTCGCCACGACCGCCAACGAGCATTCAAAGGATGCGCGCGACGGTTCGGGCGGCGATCTCGGCTGGTTCACCCGCGACCGCATGGTGCCCGAATTCGCCGAAGCCGCCTTCGCCGCCGAAAAGGGCAAGGTCACCGGCCCGGTGAAGACCCAGTTCGGCTGGCACCTGATTCTGGTCGAGGACAAGCGCAAGCAGGAACCCCCGCCGTTCGAGGCGGTGAAGCCCCAGCTCAAGCAGCTTGTGGTGCAGGAGATGACGGCGGCCAAGGTCGAGGAACTGAAGGCCGGCGTCACCATCGAGATCCTCAACCCGGACGGATCGAAGCCGCGCCCCGAAATCGCGCCGGCGCCGGCTCCCGCCCCGGCCGAATGATCCTGTCCGCTTCATTTCGCGTCACTGCCTAAGCCCGAGGAGAAAGTCCATGGCCGGGAAAGCCCATCCCGTCTCTCCGCTCGCCCCCGAGGGGTTGCCCGAATTGCCGGCGATCGCCGGCGTCGAACTCGGCGCCGTCGAGGCGGGGGTCCGCTACAAGGGACGCACGGACCTGATGATGATGCGCTTCGCGCCGGGTACCGTGGCCGCCGGGGTCTTCACCACCTCGAAATGCGCCTCGGCCCCGGTCGACTGGTGTCGTGCCAATCTTGAAAAGAACAGCAATGCCCGGGCGCTGGTGGTCAATTCCGGCAATGCCAACGCCTTCACCGGCAAGGCGGGCGCCGCCGCCGCCAAGACGACGGCGGTTGCCGCCGCGAAGCTTGTCGGCTGCAAGGCGGACGCGGTCTTCCTCGCCTCCACCGGGGTGATCGGCGAAGTGCTGCCGGCGGAAAAGGTGACCGCCGCCCTGCCACGCCTCGCCACCACCCTGAAGCCCGAGCGTTGGGACGAGGCGGCGCGCGCGATCATGACCACCGACACCTTCCCGAAGGCGGCGGTGCGCAGGACCGACATCGACGGCAAGCCGGTGACCATCGTCGGCATCGCCAAGGGCTCGGGCATGATCGCCCCCGACATGGCGACCATGCTTTCGTTCGTCGCGACCGATGCAACCATCCCGGCCGACGTGCTGCAGCCCCTGCTGGCCAAGGCGGCGGACAAGTCGTTCAATTCGATCACGGTCGACGGCGATACCTCTACGTCGGACACGCTGATGGCCTTCGCGACCGGCAAGGGGGCCACCCACAAGCCGGTGGCCAAGCTGACCGACAGCCATTTCCGCAACTTCCGCCAGGCCTTCGAGGATCTGCTGGTCGAGCTTGCCCAGCTCGTCGTGAAGGACGGTGAAGGCGCGCGGAAATTCGTGACCATCACGGTTACCGGTGCCCAGAATGCCAAGGCGGCGCGCAAGATCGCCCTGACCATCGCCAATTCGCCCCTGGTCAAGACCGCGATCGCCGGCGCTGACGCCAATTGGGGCCGCATCGTCATGGCGGTGGGAAAGGCCGGCGAGAAGGCCGACCGCGACAAGATCGCGATCAGCATGGGCGGGCGCCTCGTCGCCGAGAAGGGCGCGGTGCATCCCCGCCACGACGAGGCGGCGGCGACCGAACACTTCAAGGGCACGGACATCTCGATCGAGGTCGACGTCGGTGTCGGCAAGGGCTCGGCCACGGTCTGGACCTGCGATCTCACCCACGGCTACATCGACATCAACGCCGATTACCGGAGCTGAGGTTGGAAAAGCGGATCG
>JAQVKV010000102.1 GCA_028694545.1 Zavarzinia sp.
CGCACATCGCGTGTCGGCGGCCCCGTCCGTGAAGGTCGCCCTGCTGGAAGCCGGCGGGCGGGTCTGGAACCCCCTCATCCATATGCCGACGGGCATGCGCGCCCTGGTCGGTGGCAAGTCGGTGAACTGGTATTTCGAGACCGAGCCGCAGGAACACATGGGCGGCCGGCGTCTGTTCTGGCCGCGCGGGCGGGTTCTTGGAGGCTCCTCCGCCATCAACGGCATGGTCTATATCAGGGGCCACCGCTCGGATTACGACACATGGGCGCAGTCCGGCTGTCGGGGCTGGTCGTGGGACGAGGTGCTGCCCTATTTCAAGCGCTCGGAACACAACGAGCGCGGGGCGGATGCGGCGCACGGCCAGGGCGGTCCCCTGAACGTGCAGGATTTCGCCGAGCCCAACCCGCTGGTGGACGTCTTCCTGAAGGCGGGGCAGGAGGCGGGCCTGCCCTTCACCGGTGATTTCAACGACGGCGACCATCTGCTCGGCGTCGGCACCTATCAGCGCACCTGCAAGGCCAATCGCCGCTGGTCCACGGCGCGCGCCTTCCTCGGTGCGTCGGAAGGACGGCGGAACCTGACCGTGATCACCAGGGCGCAGGCGACAAGGGTGCTGTTCGAGGGCACGCGCGCGGCCGGGGTCGAGATCGCGCGCGGGCGCAAGCGCGAAGTGGTGCGGGCGACGCGCGAGGTCATCCTCGCCGGCGGTGCCGTGAACACGCCGCAACTTCTCCTCCTGTCGGGCATCGGCCCGGCGGAGGACCTGCGCCGTCACGGCATCACCGTGGTACAGGACCTGCCCGGCGTCGGCCGGAACCTGCAGGATCACCTCGGCATCGGTCTCTATTACGAATGTCCGGCCGGCGTCTCCTACGACGAACTGCTCACCCCCTGGGGCCAATTGTCGACACTGGCGAAATACGCCTTCACCAAGAAAGGGGCCGGGGCCAGCCACGGCTTCGAGTCCGGCCTCTATGTTTCCTCGCGCCCCGGCCTGGAGGCACCGGACCTGCAGGGTTTCTTCCTGTCCAGCCTCGCCATCGATCACGGGCGCCAGCATCTGGGTGGCAAGGGGGCACAGCTCGATTTCTATCCGGTGCGCCCGGCCTCGCGCGGGTACATCGGCCTCAAGTCGGCCGATCCGCTGGCCCATCCCCTGATCCAGCCCCGCTATCTCGAGGCGGCGGAGGATCTGGAGGTCATGGTCGAAAGCGTCCTGATCGGGCGGGAGATCTTCGCCGCCCGCGCCTTCGACGGCTATCGCGGCAAGGAGGTGCGTCCGGGCCCCGATTGCTCCAGCCGCGACGCCATCCGGGATTACATCCGCACCAAGGCCGAGACCGCCTACCACCCGGTGGGCACGGCGCGCATGGGGCTGGATCCCATGGCCGTGGTCTCGCCCGAGCTTTCGGTCCACGGGGTCGAGGGGCTGCGGGTGGTCGATGCCTCGATCATGCCGAATGTGGTCTCGGGCAATACCAATGCCCCCGTGATCATGATCGCCGAAAAGGCGTCCGACATGATCCTCGGCCGGGCGGCCCCGGTCGCCGTGGCGGCCTGAGTTCCGCCTCTCACCCCATCCCTCTCCCCGCATGCGGGGCGAGGGGGGGGGGGATCGGGACAGTTACGCCCCTTCGGCGTCCCGCAGGCGCTTGTAGAAGGTGCTCAGGGCTTCGGTCACCGGGCCCGGGTGGCCATTGCCGATGGAACGGCCGTCGAGCATGGTTGCGGGGGTCACGCCGCCGAATGTGCCGCTGACGAAGGCTTCGTCGGCATGGGCGACATCCGACAGGGTGAAGTTCCGCGTCTCGATCGGGATATTGTTCCGGCGCGCCAGTTCGATCACATGGGCGCGGGTGATGCCGTTGAAGCAATAGTCCCCGGTCGACGTCAGTACGCGCCCCCCTTTCACCATGAAGAAATTGGTGGCGTTGCAGCTCGAGACGAAGCCGTGCGGATCCAGCATCAGGGCTTCGTCCGCGCCCGCCTTGATGGCGTGGTTCAGGGCGATGATGAGGTTCAGGCGCGAATGGCTGTTCAGGCGCATGTCGAACATGTCTGCCGGCGAACACCGAATCGGCACCGAGGCAAGGTGCAGGCCGCGCGCGAAAAGGGCGGGCGAGGGTTCCTTCCATTCGGCGACGATGACAAGGGTGGCGGGTCCCACGGTCATGCGCGGGTCCTGGTTCGGCGTCTTCTTCAGGCCGCGGGTGACCATCAGGCGGATGTGCACGCCGTCCGCCATGTCGTTGGCGACAGCCGTCTCGTAGAGGGCGGCGGCCAGCTCGATGCGGGTGCGCCCGATGTCGAGATCGATGGCGCGGGCACCGGCGAACAGGCGGTCAAGATGGCGGTCCATGAAGGCGATGCGTCCGCGGATCAGGCGAAAGCCTTCCCAGACACCGTCGCCCAGCACGAAGCCGGCATCGAAGACCGAGACCTTCGCCTCGGCGCGCGGTACCAGCGCGCCATTTACATGGACCAGCACGGTCTCGTTGCGGGGATCGTCGGCGTAGGACTGGCTGCCGATGGACATGTCAGGCTGCTCCGGTCAGGCGGTGGGCGCGCAGGCGCTCGTAATGGGGGCGGGCTTCCTCGATCAGGGCTTCGAAGCCAGGCGGCGGCGCCTTGGCCGGCGCCGGCGGCGAAAAGCCGGTGGAGGCTTCGACGGCGCCGTACCAATGGGGCGCCCAGACGCCATCCGTCTCGCGCCGGCCCGGCGGCCACGACAGCATGGCGGGATCGAAGGCGATGCCGAGCGCGGCGCACAGGGCACGCAGGGTGCCTTCCGGGTCGGCCTGGACGTCGCGTCCTTCGACCACGGGCGGGGCCTTGCCCAGCCGGTCGGCCGTACGATCGAAGATTTCCGCCTGTTCGCGAATGCCGATGTCGGCCAGCGTCACCTCCGGCCGCTTTTCGAGGTAGGAGGCCACCACCTCCGCCGGATCGCGGATCAGGAAGCAGTTCACCACGTCATCCAGCCAGTCACGGTCCATCACGGGCAGAAGGTGATGGGTCATGTGCTTCTGGTAATGGATGCGGCCCCGCGGAACGGGGGCGGTCAGCCCGTCGACCACGCGGCGCCAGTCGCATTCCATGACGGCGACGATCTCGTCCCGTCCGGGATGGTCGAGGCCGGTCTCGGCCAGGTAGAAGCCGTAGAGCGGTTCGTCCACCACCGAGGTGTCGGCGCGATTGCCGAAGGATCGCATCATCGCGGTCGAGATGTTGCGCGGCCCCGACCACATGGCGAGGCGCAGGCCTTGGCCGGTCATGGCGCGAACTGCTCGGTCAGGATGCGTTCGCCGAGCGCGCCACCCGGATCGAACAGCAGTTTCAGGGTGGTTTCGCGATCTTCCTCGATCTCGACCTCGGCGACGTCGCGCACCTCGTTGTTGTCGGCGACGGCGGAGACCGGGCGCTTCTCGCCGCCCAGCGCCTCGATGCGCACCACCGCCTCATGGTGCAGCAGGGCGCCGCGCCAGCGTCTCGGCCTGAAGGCGGAAATCGGGGTGAGGGCGAGGACGCCCGCGTTCAGCGGCAGGATCGGGCCATGGGCCGAGAGATTATAGGCCGTGCTGCCCGCCGGGGTCGCCAGCAGCAGCCCGTCGCAGGTCAGGGATTCGAGACGCATGCGATTGTCGACGAAGATGCGCAGCTTGGCCGCCTGGTGGGTCTCGCGGAACAGAGAGACCTCGTTGATGGCCAGCGCCTCGTGGATACGGCCCTGGCGGGTGCGCGCCTTCATGCGCAAGGGATGCAGGCGCGAGGTCTCGGCCACGGACAGGCGCAGCAGCAGGTCGTCTTCGGCATAAGGGTTCATGAGAAAGCCGAGGGTACCCTGGTTCATGCCGTAGATGGGCAGGGGATTGTCGGCCAGATCGCCTTCCATGATGTCGTGCAGGCAGGACAGCATGTGGCCGTCGCCGCCCAGGGCCACGATGACGTCGGCGTTGCCGCCGGCATCGCCATAGCGGTGACGCAGGCGCTGGAGGGAAGCCTGGGCTTCCGGCGCGCTGGAGGCGATGAAGGTAATTCGGTCACGGGCCATGATGTTCGGACGGGTCGGGGCGGCGTCAGCCGCCGGTGGTGCTCATGTGACGGGCGAGCGCCGGCGGCGCGCCCTTGCGATCGATGACGAAGTCGTGGCCCTTCGGCTTGCGGGCGATGGCGGCGTCGATGGCGGCGGACAGCGCCACGTCGTCCGCGCCCGAGCGCAGCACGGCCCGGAAATCCGCCGCATCCTCCTGGCCGAGGCACATGTAGAGCGTGCCGGTGCAGGTAAGCCGCACCCGGTTGCAGGATTCGCAGAAATTGTGGCTGAGCGGCGTGATGAAGCCGATCCGGCGCCCCGTTTCCTCGACCCTGGCATAGCGCGCCGGGCCGCCGGTGCGCTCGTTGGTGTCGAGCAGCGTGAAGCGGCGCGCCAGAAGGCGGCGCACGTCGCCGAGGGGCAGATAATGTTCGGTCCGGTCACCGTCGACATCGCCCATGGGCATGGTCTCGATGAAGGTGATGTCCATGCCCTCGCCATGGGCCCATTCAACGAGGGGCAGGATCTGGTCCTCGTTCAGGCCCTTCAGCGCAACCGTGTTGATCTTGACGGCGAGCCCTGCGTCCCGCGCCGCCCTGATGCCGTCGAGCACCACGGGCAGGTCGCCGCGCCGGGTGATCGCGCGGAAGGCGTCCCCATCGAGCGTGTCGACGCTGACATTCACGCGCCGTACCCCCGCTTCGGCCAGTTCGTCGGCGAAACGCGCCAGCTGACTGCCGTTGGTGGTCAGCGTCAATTCGTCCAGCCCCTGGCCGAGATGGCGTCCGAGCGCGCGGACAAGGCCCATGACACCCCGGCGCAGCAGGGGCTCGCCCCCGGTCAGGCGCAGCCGGCGTACCCCGCGCGCGACGAAGGCGGAACACAGGCGGTCCATTTCCTCGAGCGTCAGCAGGTCCGACTTCGGCAGGAAGGTCATCGCCTCGGCCATGCAATACTGGCAGCGAAAATCGCAGCGGTCGGTGACCGAGACGCGCAGATAGGTGATCGGCCGCTGGAACGGGTCGATCAGGGGCGCGGTCGGTCGGTGCGGGGAGCCGTGCATCGCCCTTATATGGCACGGAACGCTTCGCGCCGCCATGGCTGGACGCCTTGACCTTTGCGGGCGAAGCGCCAACCATCCGGCCGGAACGGGGGAGACGGCATGGCGGTACGGCATATTCTGGCGATCGATCAGGGCACCACCTCGACACGGGCGATCCTGTTCACGGAGGAAGGCCTGCCCGCCTTCGAGGCCCGGCGCGAACTGCGCCAGATCTATCCCGCCGAAGGCTGGGTCGAGCATGACGGCGAGGAAATCTGGCAGGCGACGCTCGATGTCGTGCGCGAGGTTCTGGCGGAAGCCGGTCTTTCGGCCCGGGACGTCGCGGCGATCGGCATCACCAACCAGCGGGAGACGACGCTGGTCTGGGACCGCAAGAGCGGGCGCCCGCTCTACAACGCCATCGTCTGGCAGGACCGGCGCACGGCCGAGAGCTGCGCGAAAATCCGTGCCGCCGGCGCCGGCGATCTGGTCGCGGCGCGGACCGGCCTCGTCGTCGACCCCTATTTCTCCGGTACCAAGCTTGCCTGGATCCTGAACCACGTACCGGAGGCAAGGCGCATGGCGGCGCGCGGCGAACTCGCCTTCGGCACGATCGACGCCTTCCTGCTCTGGCGCCTGACCGGCGGGCGAGTCCATGCGACGGATGCGACCAACGCCGCGCGCACCATGCTGTTCGACATCCATAACCGGCACTGGGACCCGGACATGCTGGCCCTGCTGGATGTGCCGGCCAACATGCTGCCCGAGGTGCGCGATTCGGCCGGGGACTTCGGCATGACGAGCGCGGATCTCTTCGGGGTGCCCATCCCGATCCGGGGTATGGCGGGCGACCAGCAGGCCGGCGCCGCCGGCCAGGCCTGCCTCGCGCCGGGCGACATCAAGGCGACCTATGGCACGGGCTGCTTCGTCCTCGTGAACACGGGTGGGGCGGCGATCCCGTCGCGCCATCGCCTGCTCTCGACCGTGGCGCTGGCCCATGGCGGGCGGGCGACCTATGCCCTCGAAGGCTCGATCTTCGTCGCTGGCGCCGCCGTGCAATGGCTGCGTGACGGGTTGCGCCTGTTCAAGGGGGCGGCCGAGACCGAGGCGCTGGCCCGCAGTGCCCGCGCGGACTCGGGCGTCTACATGGTGCCGGCCTTCACCGGCCTCGGCGCGCCCCATTGGGACGCGGAGGCACGGGGCGCCATCCTCGGCCTCACGCGCGATACGGGCATCGCCGAAATCGTCCGCGCCACCCTCGAATCCATTGCCTACCAGACCCACGATCTGATCGAGGCGATCGGCAAGGACTTGGCGGCGGAAGGGCGGCCGGCGCCGACGGCGCTGCGGGTCGACGGCGGCATGGTAGTGAACGACTGGGCCATGCAGTGCCTTGCCGACATGCTGGCGATCCCGGTGGAGCGGCCGCGGGTGACCGAGACGACGGCGCTTGGCGCGGCCTTCCTCGCCGGGCTTGGTGCCGGCATCTACGATTCGACCGACGCCATCGGCAAGGCCTGGCGGCTGGAGCGTCGCTTCGAGCCCCGTCTCGGCGAGGATGAACGCCTGGCCCGTCTCCAGGGGTGGCACCGGGCGGTCGACCGGGTGCTTGCCCCGCGTTGACCCGATGCCGCGTCGCACACTAACATCCGCCGACATTCTCGGGGGCTTGGCATGAAGAAGACGTTCGGCGCGCTAGCGGCAAGGGTGGGAACCGTCCTGGCGGCGCTGGTCCCGGTGCTGGCGGCTGAAACCGCGCTGGCGGACAGCGGTGACTATCGCCCGCCCACGCTGGCGTCCCGCCAGAAGACGTTCACGACCATCCTCGAGAACGACAAGTTCAACCAGACGGACAAATGGTACACCAGCGGCGGCAAGCTGGTCGTGTCCCTGCCGGAACCGCAGCAGAAGCGCTACATCATCAGTCCGCTGCTCGATCTCAACGCATGGGTCTTCGATCAGCCAGGCTTCAACCGGTGGGAACTGGCCATCGGCCAGAACATATACGAGCCGGCGGACGAGAGCCTGAAGACGCCCGACCCCAAGGATCGGCCCTACGCCGGTTGGCTCTACGTCTCGGCGGCGGCCGTGGCCGAGAACCGGGGACAGCAGAATATCCTGGAAGTCCAGTTCGGCGTGGTGGGGCCGTGGTCCCTGGCGAAGGAATTCCAGGACGTCACCCACAATCTCATCGGTTCCAACAAGGCGCTCGGCTGGGACCATCAGCTTTCCAACGAGCC
>JAQVKV010000103.1 GCA_028694545.1 Zavarzinia sp.
CAGCCGCCCGTGCTCCAGGGCGAAACGCCGAAGCAGGGCACGCGCGGGCCGGGGCCATAGACCTGGCCGTCCGGTTCGTATTGCTTGAGCGATCCCTCGGGCGCCGGATGCGTGAACCATTCATAGGTCAGCTGCGACTCGTCCATGGTCGTGCCGCCGGCCGGCGTGCCGTCTTGGTTCCTGCAATAGACCGAGGGCGGCGGCACGTGATCGAAAAAGCCGTCGTTCTCGTCGAAATTCACGATGAGCACGGTCTTCGACCACACTTCGGGAACCGCCGTCAGGGCGTCCAGGGCTTCTTGAACATACCATGCACCCTGCACCGGGCTCGACGCCTCGGGATGCTCGCTATAGGTCTCGGGCGCGACGATCCACGTCACCTGGGGCAGGCTGCCTTGCTTGACATCGCGCTTGAACTCGGTCAGCAGGCCGAACCAAGGCATGGTGTTGGCCACGCCCTTGTAGAGCGGCTGGCGTTTGTCATAAGCCGAGATATAGGGAATATAAGGGAAGCCAGACGACATGTTGCCGATCGCCTCGCTCGCCGCGCGGAAAGTCCTGAAGCCGACCAGTGGATTGTCGCCATAATTATCGGGCAGGTTCTGATAAACCTTCCAGGTAACCCCCGCGTCTTCGAGGCGTTCGGCGTAAGTCTTCCACTTGTAGCCTTCCTCCGAGGAGCCGAGTGCGTCCCATTCGTTCCTGACCACCGCGCTGCCGTCGCCTGTCGGACCGTTGGTACCGGTCCAGTGATACAGGCGATTACAATTCGTGCTGGTCTGCATAGCGCAGAAATAGGCGTCGCAGAGGGTGAAGGCGTTGGCCAGCGCCCATTGGAATTCCAGCTCGGCACCGGTGTAGTACCCCATGGACTGGTCCTCCTTGTAGATCGGCCAGATCCCCATGCGGCCGTAATCCCAGGAGCCATGGGCGCTGGACCAGCTATGGGGAGTGCCCGTCACGCGTTGGGCATTCCCCTTCTTCTGGTCGAGGTGATAGGGCGTGATGACCCGCGAGCCATTCCACTGCTCGAAAACCGTGCGCCCATCGACCAGCGGAATCGGGAAGCGGTCGCCAAAGCCGCGCACGCCGGCCATCGTCCCGAAGTAATGATCGAAGGCGCGGTTCTCCTGCATCAGGATCACCACATGTTCGACATCCTTGATCGATTTCGTCGCATTGTTGGCCGGGATCGCCAAGGCGCGCCGGATCGATTCCGGGAACACGGCCGATGCCGCCGCCGCGCCGCTCAGCACGGCGGCCGACTTCAGGAAATCGCGCCTGCCCTTATCGACCATGGCCATTGCCTCCGCGCGCGACCGGTCAGCCGGCAGCCACGATGGGGGCGAGGACGGCGGCGGGATCGGACACGCTGTCCCGGCCCGTCTCCATTCGGCCCGCGACGCGGCGCGCATAATTCGTGCCGGCGATCGCGACGGTGAAGTCGTACCAATTGCCCTGGGCTTGCAGGGACCGCGCGATCAGCACGCGCCGCCCGGCCGCCACCGTCTTGGTCACGGCATAATTCTCGTAGGCGTTGGCGGTGACGGTCACGACGCAGGAGCGCGAGCCCCTATTCGAGATCGCAAGGATCATCGAATTGTCGCTGGGACTGTAGGTGACCGCGACCTCCGGATTGGCCAGACCGCTGCCGCCCGCGAGCCTGGTATCGCCGGTGAAGTGCCGATGGAAGCCATTCGGCCCGAGAACCCAGAGGTCATAGGCGCCATCGTCGCCGCCGACCGGCCATCCGGCGGTCAGTTCCTTGCCGGCCTCCACCATGTAGCGGTGGGGAATCCGGTCGAGGTGGAGCTTGTCATAGACATGGAAGACGGCGGCCTGCGTGCCACTATTCTTGAAGGTAATCGATACTGTGTCGCCGGTGACCGCGGCAGTCGCATGCAGGACATAGGGCAAGGCGCGGGAAGGCTTGGTGCCGACCGCCTGGGTCGGGATGAATTGCACGCTCTCATCCGGCGTCGGGATCTGTTCCTTCAGGTCCTGCGACACGCGCAGCGTGTCGGCGGAAGCCTTGCTGCGGCTCGGCAGGGTCGGGATTTCGGCGTTCGGGTTGACGAAATCGAAGCAGCTCATCAGGTCGCCGCAGACCGTGCGGCGATAGGGGCTGATATTCGTCTCCATCACGCCGAAGCGCTTCTCAAGGAAGCGGATGACGGACGTATGGTCGAAGACCTGCGAATTCACCCAGCCGCCCTTGCTCCAGGGCGAGATGACGTAGCAGGGAACGCGCGGGCCGGGGCCGTAGACCCGGCCGTCCGGCGTACCCTGCCCCGTCGTACCCGGCGGGTTCGGATGGATGAAGCGCTCGTAGTCGAGGCCAGCGGTATCCGCCATCGTGGTGGCGCCAGCCGGCGTGCCGTCCGCGTTCATGGAGAAGAGCGCGGGCGACGGCATATGGTCGAAGAAGCCGTCGTTCTCGTCGAAATTGACGATCAGCGCGGTCTTCGCCCAGATTTCCGGCTTGGCGGTCAGGGCGTCCAAAGCTTCCTGGATGTACCACGCGCCCTGCACCGGGCTCGACGGCCCCGGATGCTCGCTGTAGTTCGAGGGCGCGACGATCCAGGAAATCTGCGGCAGCTTGCCCCAGCGGATGTCACGCTTGAAATCCTCGAGAAGGCCGAACAGCGGCATGGTGTTGGAGCAGCCCTTGTAGAGGGGCTGGCGCTTGTCGTAGGCGCTGATATAGGCCCAATAGGGAAAGCCGCTCGACGAATTGCCGATCGCCTCGCTCGCCGCGCGATAGGTTTTGAAGCCGTGCAGCGGGTTATCGGAAAAATTGTCCGGCAGGAACTGGTAGACCTTCCAGTCGACGCCGGCCTTTTCCAGGCGCTCCGGATAGGTCGTCCACTCGTAGCCCTCCTCGGAGGGACCGAGAGTATCCCACTCGTTATAGACGGCGGCGACGCCCTTGCCGGTCGGGCCGTTGGTACCGGTCCAGTGGAACAGGCGGTTCGGATTGGTGCCGGCGTGGATGCCGCAGTGATAGGAATCGCAGAGGGTGAAGGCGTTGGCCAGGGCGTATTGGAACTCCAGCTCCTGTTCCGTGTAATAGCCCATGGACTGGTCTTCCTTGTAGGTCGGCCAGTTGGCCATGCGGCCGTTGTCCCAGGCGTTCTGGGCATTGCCCCAGCTGTGCGGGGTGCCGCTGACACGCTGGGCATTCCCCGCCGTCTGGTCGAGGTGATAGGGCATCACGATGCGCGAGCCATTCGACTGCTCGAACACGCTGCGCTCCCCGGGCAAGGGAATGGTGAAACGGTCGCCGAAGCCTCGAACCCCCGGCATCATGCCGAAGTAGTGATCGAAGGAGCGGTTTTCCTGCATCAGGATGACCACATGCTCCACGTCCATGATGGACTTGGTGGCGTTGTTTGCCTGGATCGCCAGGGCCCGCATGATCGAAGGAGGGAAGGCCGTCGCCGCCGCGCTCGCCCCGGTCAGCACCGCCGCCGATTTCAGAAAATCACGCCTGCTCTTGTCGGTCATCTGCACTACTCACTACGCGTGTCGGATGCCGGAAGATCGCGGAAGTTGATGACGATCAAATTTCAGTTTTGCTGCAAAGAGCCAAGAATCCGCCCCATTGCTGACAAAATTGTGGGATCAATTTCAGGATGGGTGGAGTTACATATCGGGTTACCTGCGCGAAGCTCCCATAGGTAGTGCCGGTCCAGCAGAAACCACTCAGAAAAGAGACCCGATCAGCGAAACATCCGTGACAACGGTCACGAGTCCCACAATGGAGAATCCGGGCCCTAGTGGAATTCCCCGCTTCTCATCGCCCTCCCCCATGGCGAAGCGATCGAACAGGGGAGCCATCACGATCGCGAGAAGTGATCCCGCGAGGGCCACCGAGACGACGGTCTCCGCCCCGCCCCAGGCGCCGATCGCCGCCATCAGCTTCCAGTCCCCGGCCGCCAGAACCTCGCGCCCGGCAAGGGCACGGCCCATGGAGGCCACCCCAGCCATCACGCTCCAGCCAAGACAGGCACCGAGGATCGCGGCCTCCGCCCCGATCACGTCGAGACCGCAAGGCGCCATCGCGGCGGCGACAAGGCCCAGCCACAGGGCGCCGAGCGTCAGGGCATCGGGCAGATAGGCGCTGAAGCCGTCCACCAGCGCGGCGACATAAAGAAATCCGCCGAACAGCATGAGCAGAAGAACCCGATCCGCGGGGGTGCCCGCCGGCATCACCGCCAGCGCCCCGACCATGACGACGAGACCGCCGAGCTCCATCGCCGGCCAGCGCGGGGAAATTCGCGCCTGCCCGCAGGCACAGCGCCCGCGCAGCATCAGCCAGCCGATCAGCGGCAGGGATTGCGGCCAGGTCAGAGGCCGCGCGCAGGTCGAGCAGCGCGACCCAGGCAGGAACAGGGCGTTCGCGGGCAATCGTCCCTCGATGATCGCCGGCCAGCGATCGACGGCGACGGTGGTGAAACTGCCGACCAGCAGGCCCCAGAGGGCGGCAAGGAAGAAGCCGCCCCCCGGTGGCAGCGTCGCCGCCAAGCCCCGCACCGTCATGACAATGTCACCGATCGGCGTGCAAATATCAGCCATGGCCATTTCGTCGCTTCTTCTGTCCTGCGTGCTTCAGGCGTCCCAGCTTTACGGCGTGCCGCCGGCCGGCATTCTCGCCGTCATGCGGGCCGAGGCCGGACGCCTCGGCGCGGTCAGCGAGAACCGGAACGGCAGCCGTGACATCGGCCCCATGCAGGTGAATTCGCTCTGGCTCGCGCCGCTGGCGGATGGCTGGGGGGTGGACGAAGCGACGGCGGAGGCGGCCCTGCGCGACCGGCCCTGCACCAATATCGCCGTCGGAACCTGGATCCTCGCAGATTGCATCCGGCGCCGGGACGGTGACTTCTGGGCGGGGGTCGGCTGCTACCACGCCCCGGGCGACGCCGATCGCGCCCGCGCCTATGCCGGAAGGGTCGCCGGCAAGGCGATCGATCTCTTCGGCCCCGACGTCTTCGATCATCGATAGGACCGGATCCAGTAGGGCCGGCGGGGATCGCCGGTGAATTCGACCACCGTCTGGTGGCGGACCATGCCATCCGGCGCCAGCCGTGCCTCCACGGTGATCCGGAACAAGGCGCGTGCTTCCGCCGGATCCTCAGGCGTTCCAGGCGTTTGGTCCCCGGTCCCCTCGCCTGCGCGCGCCCGGCGCATCGCCTCATATTCCTCGGGCCCGACGCCGGCCATGATGGCCAGAACTTCGGGCCGGGCACCGCGTCCGTCCATCATGCCCATATCGGCGCGCGGCACGAGGGAGATCAGCGGCAGAAGCCGGGCGAGAAGCGCCGCGTCCATCCCCCTCAGCAGGGCAAGCTCGCCCGCCTCGCGCAGGGGGCCGTTGCGGGGGATGATACCGACGGCGGCATAGGCCCCCTTCTCCGCACCGCCCGGCCTGGTCTCGTCATCCGCGTCCCGCCAGTCCTCGAGCTCGGCGGCCAGGTTGCTCAAGTGGGCACTGGCAGCGCCGGCATGGGAGAAGAGCGCCAGCAGGACGGGTGTGGTCACGGCGTTGAGGGGTACGAAGCCGCGCTCATTCTCGACAGTAATGGCAAGATCCACGCCCTGAAAGGCGATCCGGCGCGTGCTGCCGTCCGCCGGCCAGCGCCGCCGGGCATCTACCAGCCCGGCCCCGTGAATCGCGAGGGCCAGCCCCGCCTCCGCAGCCGCCTCCAGCCGGGCGACATCGGCCCGCGCCTGAAGCAGGGTGCCCACGCCCCGGCCCCAGTCCACCATCGCCAGCGCGATCAGGGCGAAGGCGGCGACGCCGGCCACCGCCGCCGGCAGGGCAAAGCCCCGGCGCCGCGCGGCCTCCGCCCTTGTCACCGGGCCTTGCCCGCCCCGGTAATCTTCAGCGGCTCCATGTTCTGGATCTTCTCGCGCAGGTCGTCGGTGACACGGCGGGCATCCGCCGGGTTCCGGATCACGCGCGGGGTGAGAAGGATCAGCAACTCGGTTCGCTTGTGCGTGCGCGACTTGGTGCCGAACAGCCCGCCGATCACGGGGATCGAGCGGAGCACCGGAATGCCCGAACCGCCATTCTCCTTGTCCTCGGTGATCAGTCCGCCAAGTGCTATGGTCTGGCCGTCCTGGACCGCGATCGAGCTGGCGATCCGGCGCTGCTGGATGGTCGGCGAGTCGAGATCCGAAGTCGTCGTGTTGACGACGTTGCTCACCTCCTGCGCGATGTCGAGCAGGACGAGGCCATTGTCGTTCACCCGTGGCGTGATGCGCAGGATGATGCCGGTGTCACGATATTCGATCGAATTCACCACGCGGGAATTGGAGGTGTCGACGTTCTCGGCCGACTGGGTCGCGATCGGCACCTGATCGCCGACCTGGAGCGAGGCGGTCTGATTGTTGAGGACCAGAAGCTTCGGCGCCGACACCACATTGATGGTGGTAACCTCGGACAGCGCGTTCAGGACGCTGCGGATATTGTCGCCGTTGGCGACCAGATAGGAAAAGCCCGGGAAGATCTGGCCGACGGCGCCGCTGGCGAATTCGCTGAGGGAAAAGCTGCTGTTGCCGCTCTGGAAGAACCATTGGACACCGTAACGCAACTCGTCGTTCAGGCTCACTTCCGTAACGGCGGATTCGATCATCACCTGAAGCGGCATGACATCCAGCCGGCGCAGCGCATCGGCGACGATCTCATACTGCTGGGGCCTGGCGTGGACGACGATCGAATTGGTCGTCTCGTCCGCGCTGATGCTGACGGCGCCTTCCTGCTCGCCCAGGTCGACGGTGAGCGGGCGAGTCGTCTCCGTGCCGTCGATGGTCGGCATGGGCAGGGCGCTGTCGGTCGCGCCCGTGGCGCCGGTGATCGCGGGCAGGGTGCCGGCGGTCGCCAACCCGGCGGCGACGGGCGCGGAAGATGCCCCCGTGCCCGTCGAGCTCTCACCCGTACCGCCCTTGTCCCCGCCGAAGGCGTTGACCAGCACCTTGGCGAGATCGGCCGCCCGGCCGTTCTGCACCCGATAGACGAAAAGCCGGCGGCGCGAGCCCTGCGCCTCCTGGTCCAGCATGTCGACGAGGGCGCGGACCCGGTCCAGATAGTCCGCCCGCGTCGCGATCACCAGAAGCCCGTTCACCTGGGGCACGGGCACGAAGCGGAACGTGCCCGCCGTCGGTACGCCCTCGGCATTCAGCAGTTCCGTCAGTTGCGCGGAAAGCCCGGTGATCTCGGTCCATTGCGGCACGATCAGGGCGAAGGAAACGCCCCGCAGCCAGTCGACGTCGAACTGGGTGATCAGGTCGCGCAGGCTTCGACGGCTTTCC
>JAQVKV010000104.1 GCA_028694545.1 Zavarzinia sp.
ATCTGGCGGCGGCCATCGTGCTGGCGATGGAATCCGGCCTTATCCTGGTGGCGCTCGGCGTGCTGCGCCTCGGCTTTCTGGCCAATTTCCTGTCCCATTCCGTGATCTCGGGCTTCATGACGGCCTCTGGCATCCTGATCACGACGAGCCAGCTGAAGCATATCCTCGGGGTGAAGACCAGGGGCGACACCATGCCCGACCTCGTGGGGCAGCTCGTGTCCTCGGTCGGCGACATCAACTGGATCACCGTCGCCATCGGCGTGTCGGCCACCGCCTTCCTGTTCTGGGTGCGCAAAAGGATGAAGCCCCTGCTGCGCCGTCTGGGTCTTGGGCCGCTCGCCGCCGACATCGTGGCGAAGACCGGTCCCGTGATCGCGGTTATTGTCTCGACTGCCCTGGTGAGCGGCCTTGCCCTGGACGCGCGGGGCGTGAAGGTGATCGGTTCCATTCCGAACGGCCTGCCGCCGATCGGCCTGCCGCTGATGGATCTCCAGCTCTGGGCCGATCTCTTCGTGCCGGCGCTGCTCATCTCGATCATCGGTTTCGTCGAATCGATCTCCGTCGCCCAGACCTTCGCGGCGCGTCGGCGCCAGCGGATCGACGCCAATTCGGAACTGGTCGGCCTCGGCGCCGCCAATATCGCCTCGTCGCTGACCGGTGGCCTGCCGGTGACCGGCGGCCTGTCGCGTTCGGTGGTGAACTTCGACGCCGGCGCACAGACGCCCCTGGCCGGTGCCTTCACCGCCGTTGGCATTCTGGTAACGACCCTGTTCCTGTCGCACCTCTTCGTCAAACTGCCGCAGGCGGTGCTGGCCGCGACCATCATCGTCGCCGTGCTGTCGCTGGTCGATCTCGGCGCCGTGAAGCGGACGTGGGACTATTCCAAGGCGGACGGGGCCGCCATGGCGGTGACCATCGTCGTCGTGCTCTTCGTCGGGGTCGAGATCGGTGTCGTCGCCGGTGTCGCCGTCTCGCTGGCGCTGTTCCTGTTCCGCACAAGCCGGCCGCATATGGCGATCGTCGGCCGCGTGCCGGGGACAGAGCACTTCCGCAACGTCGAGCGTCACAAGGTGATCCAGAGCGAGACCGTGGTGACCGTCCGCGTCGACGAGAGCCTCTATTTCGCCAACGCCCGCGTCCTCGAGGACAAGATCTACGACCTCGTCGCCAGCCGGCCCAAGGTGCGCCATGTCGTCCTGCTGTGCTCCGCCGTCAACATGATCGACGCGAGCGCGCTCGAAAGCCTGGAGGCGATCGCGGAACGTCTGAAGTCCGCCGGGGTGAAGTTCCACCTCTCCGAAGTCAAGGGCCCGGTGATGGACCGCCTGATGCGGACCCATCTGCTGGAACACCTGGGGGGCAAGGTCTTCCTGTCCCAGCAGGCGGCGATGATGGAACTCGATCCCGCCACCTGCGGCGCGGAAGCGTCGCCCGAGGCCCGCATGGTGTCCTGACGACAGGGCCCGAACGAGAAACGCCGTGCCCGGTCGGCCGACCGGGCACGGCGTTTTCTTTTGTGGGACCGGGATCAGTCCTTGTGGTCGGACGGGCTGCTGCGGTCGAACCAGCGCAGGGTCAGGATGACGACGAGGGCGCCGGGCATGATGGCCAGAGGCTCCAGCATGCCGGCGAGCAGTGGCGCCAGATAGATCAGGGTGCGCAGGCTGTCGCTGTAGTAGCGCCCGGCCAGCGCCACGTAGCGCAGTCCCTGCAGCCTGTCCTCGTCCCGCGCCAGCGGACCGAAGCCGGCGAGATAGCCGAGATGGTTGTAGAAGCGGGCCGATTGGGTCGCGAACAGGAAGGACGTGAACAGGGTGGCGACCAGCAAGCCCCCGATGGCGAGCTGGATCGGGTGCACCGCGCTCTCGCCCGGGGTCGCCGCCACCTTGAGCGCCAGATGGACCGCGACCGGCCCCATCAGGCTGATCGTGCCCATGAGCGCGATCACGGTCGTCGAGGCGACAATGGTCGCCGCCATCAGGGAATTGCGGATGGTCTGGACCGCGATGATCTCTTGCCCGGGCCGGGCATGGATCGATTCGAGCCAGCGTTCACGCATGGTGATGTGGCGCTGGCGGGCCGTCTGGCGGTGGCGCTGCAGGAATTCGAAACCGGCGATCGAGAGACCGCCGGTCGCGAGCGAGGCCCAGCGCAGGGCCTCGACCGTGGATGCCGTGTCGGCCATCAGCCTCGCGCCTTGATCACCCGCACGACCAGCATGCCGACGAGCATGGAGACCACCAGCAGAACGACCGGCGTCGCGCCCGAGACCAGCGAGGAGACGGCAGGGCCCGGGCAATAGCCGGCAAGGCCCCAGCCGATGCCGAAGATGGCGGAGCCGCCGATCAGGTTCCAGTCGATGTCCTTGCGGGTCGGGATCTGGAACTTCTCGGCAAGGACGGGGCGGGGCTGCGCCAGCACGAGGCGATAGCCGATGAAGGTGATGATCACCCCGGCGCCCATGACGAAGGCGAGGGAAGGGTCCCAGTCGCCGGCGAAATCAAGAAAACCGAGGACCTTGGCCGGATTGGTCATGCCGGCGACGGCGAGACCGAGGCCGAAGATGAGACCGGCGACGAGGGCGGTGATGATGCGTGCCATGATGTGATTCTCACCCGGTATCAGAGCAGGTGGCGGACGACGAAGACCGTGACGATGCCGGTGGCCATGAAGGTCATGACCGCGGCGAAGCTGCGCGGCGACAGGCGGGACAGGCCGCAGATGCCGTGGCCCGAGGTGCAACCCGCGCTGAGCGCGGTGCCGACGCCGACGAGGAAGCCGCCGGCGATCATCATCGGCAGCTCGACAATCGGGGCGCCGATGCCGTTGTTCCCGGCGATGACGGCGAGCAGCAGCGGGCCGGCGAGGAGGCCGACGATGAAGGCGACGCGCACCGCCGCGTCAGCGCCCCGGGCAGGCGCCGGCGGCAGCAGCCCGCCGACAATGCCGCTGATGCCGGTGATACGGCCGAGCATCGCCATCATGATGATGGAGGACAGCGCGATCAGGGCGCCGCCCAGGGTAGGTAACAGGAATTGACTCATTTCGGCTCTCTTCGCTGTGGCGGCGCCCCTCCGGCGCCGGGCTGACGGACATTATTCATTATATCTAATCATAAAATTTAAAAAATTCCAGTCCCCCGAAACCCCTTCGGATCATGGCGTGGCGGCCGTCGCCCGGTCGTTGCAGCGGCGCTGCAATTTCGTCGCTGCGACGATGTGACATGTGCGGTTCTGTCCCATTAATCCCCCGCCCGCCCGGGACTATCGTGACCGCATTCATCGCGTGAAAGCACCGACGTGAAGGCATTCGGCATCGAAAAGGGCTCGGCACGGCGCCAGATTCTGGCGCTGCTGGGTTCGCTTGCCCTGTTCCTTCAGGTCGTGGCGCCGCTTTCGCCGATGCCGCAAGCCCGGATAACCACGATCCGGGACCTGGCGTCGGCGCTTGCCGATCTGTGCACACAGGGCAAGCCCAGGCAGGGTGTCCCCTCTTCCCCGGCCGGGTCCCGTCCGACGTGCCAGGTTTGCATCACCATCGACATGAGCGGGCATTTCGTTGCGCCCGCCGTGGTCGCGCTGGCCGTGCCCGGGCGACTCGGTATCCTGGACTGGCATACGCAGCCCCTCTCTGCGCCGGTCCTGGTCCGTGCCGTCGGCGTCCAGCCAAGAGGGCCGCCGATTCTGGCCTGACGCTTCGTGCGCGCCTTGCCGCGAAGCACCGCCTGGCTCCCTCGACAGAGCCGGCGCGAGCCGCGAAAGCGGGTTCGACCCATCGTGACGACAATTCCGGAAGCGGGCTTTTCCGAGGCCGGCATCATTTGTCGCAGGGGATCTTTCGCAGTTACGGAAAATCGGGAAACCCGCTGTCTGCCTTGGTTTCAGGCGCGGATCGGGCTTCGGGCGGCGACCGCTGAACCCGCGGATACTGCGGTACAGCAATGCCGGGAGTGAATGTTGATCGTGATCAATGAAGTTGCAGCCAGCCCGAGTAGCCTTGCCCCGTTCTTCATCTAGGCATAACGTAATTTCAAGAATTATTGAAATTACGGCCACATGTGAAAAGTCCATGAAGCAGCCGTTTTCCAACCGCCAGACGCCTACCCCCGAAGGGGACGCTGGCCGCCGCCGGGCTTCCGGTGTCGCGGCGGGGCGGCGTGCGTCCGCTGTTGCCGGGGCCCGGGCTTCGGCCGTCATGGGCCGGGGTCGCCCTGACGCGGGCGCCCTGCTTGCCATGCTGGGGGCGCTGGTGTGGCTGCCCCAGGCGGGTTTCATCGCCTATGCCGTGCAGCGCCTTGCCGATGGCGGTGGTTTCGCTTCGATTCTCTGGCCGGCGGTCGCCGTCGGTCTCCTCGGCGTGCTGCGCGCGGGTCTTGAGGCCCTGGGCGGCCGCCTGTCCTACCGGCGTGCCCGGAACCTGCTGACCACGGCGCGGGCACGGGCGGTGGCGGTGCTTGCCGCCGGTTCGCCGCTTGATACGCGGCGCCACCCGGCCGGGCTCGCCGCCAGCGTCCTTGCCGAACAGGCGGAGGCGGTCCTGCCCTATCTCGCCCGCTTCAAGCCGGTGCAGGCGCGCCTCATGGTGCTGCCTTTCGCCATCCTTCTGGCGGTCGCCTTCTTCTCCTGGATCCCGGCGCTGATCCTGCTGATCGCCGCCCCGCTGATCCCGCTGTTCATGGCCCTGGTCGGCTGGCGCGCCAAGGCGGCGAGCGAGGAGCAACTGGTCGAACTGGGGGACATGAACGCCTTCCTCCTCGACCGGCTGCGGGGCCTCGCCACGATTCGCGGCCTGGGCGCTGTCGAGACGACGGCGCGGCGTGTCCATGCCGCCGCGACCAGCCTCAAGACCCGCACCATGGCGGTACTGCGGATCGCCTTTCTGTCGTCCGCCGTGCTCGAGCTGTTCTCGGCGCTGGGTGTCGCCATGGTTGCCGTCTATATCGGCTTCCACCTGCTCGGCCAGATCGGTTTCGGCGCCTGGGGCGCCAGGCTCACCTTGGGGGAGGGGCTTTTCGTCCTCCTGCTGGCACCGGCCTTCTTCGAGCCCCTGCGCGATCTTTCCACGGTCTGGCACGACCGGGCGGCGGGGGCGGCCGGACTGAAGGCACTGGATGGCTTGCTGGCGCCGGGCCTGGAACTGCCGGGCGCCCTCGACCGGGCCGAGCCGAACCTCCTGCCCGAGGGCGGTGCCCTCGCCGTCGACCTGCGGGGCATCGGTTTCCGGCACGAAGGGGCGGCGACGCCGGTCTTCGACGGCTTCGATCTCCACGTCCACGCGGGCGAGCGCATAGCCCTGCTCGGGCCGAGCGGCGCCGGCAAATCCACGCTTCTGTCCCTGATCGCCGGTCTCGTGCCGGCCCAGGAAGGTCGTATCGCCGTGGGCGGCCGCCTGCTCGGCCCCGAGACGGCGTCGGACTTGCGCCGGGGTCTCGCCTGGATCGGCCAGCGGCCGCATTTCTTCGCCGGCAGCCTGCGCGCCAATGTGGCGCTGGGGCGGCCGGAGGTTGATCTGGCCGCGGTCGAGGCGGCGGTGGCGGATGCCCAGCTCCAGCATGTGGCGGGGCCGGGCGCCAGCCGCGACCTCGGCGAAGGCGGGCTTGGCCTGTCGGGCGGCGAGGCGCTGCGTCTCGCGCTGGCGCGGGCCGCCGCGACGCAGGGTCTTGGCCTCGTCCTTGCCGACGAGCCGACGGCTCATCTGGACCGCGCCACGGCGGACGAGGTGATCGCCGCCCTGCTGCGCCTGACCGAGGGGGTCACCCTCATCGTCGCCACCCATGATCCGGCGCTGGCCGCCGCCATGGACCGCACCATTCACATCGGAGGCACGTCGTCATGCGCCGCCGTCGCCTGATCCAGGCCCTGCGCGACCTGTTCGCGCCCGCCGACCGGCGCCGCATGATGGCGGGCGCCGTGCTCGCCGTCGTTACCGTGCTCGCCGGCATGGCGCTGCTCGGCCTGTCGGGCTGGTTCATCACCGCGACCGCGATCGCCGGGCTGGTGCCGGCGACGGCGCTCGCCTTCGACGTCTTCGCCCCGGCCGCCGCCATCCGCCTGCTGGCGATCGGGCGCACGGGCGCCCGCTATGGCGAACGGGTCGTCACCCATGACGCTACGCTGTCGCTGCTGGCGGGGCTGCGCGCCCGCCTGTTCCGGGGCTTCGCCCGGCCCGAGGCCGCGCGCCACCTGCTGGCCCGGCCGGCACGCCTGTTGTTCCGCCTGACAAACGACATCGATGCGCTCGAATCCTTCTACCTGCGCCTGATCGTGCCGTTCAGCGCCGCCTTCGGCGCGACGCTGGCCGCCGGCATCGCCCTTGGCCTGCTCGATCCCTGGTTCGGCCTCGGCCTTGCCCTGTTCCTCGGCACGCTCGGCCTGGCGGTGCCCCTTGCCGCCGCCGCCGCCGGCCGGGTGCCGGCACGGCGCCGGGCGCTGGGGCTTGAGTCCTTGCGCGCGCGCACCATCGATCTGGTCGACGGCCAGACCGACCTCGTCATGGCCGGCCGCCTCGCCGACCAGCGCGACGCGGTGCTCGCCGCCGATCACTATCTTGCCGCCGCCGACGACCGCCTGAACCGGATCGAGACCGGGGCCGGGCTCGCCTTCGGTATCGCCGGCAGCATCGCCCTGGCCGCGACGCTCGCGGTCGCCGGCCTGCTGGTCGAGGAGGGGCGGATCGACGCGCCGCTGGCCGCCTTCGCCCTGCTCGTCGCCTTTTCGGTGATGGAGCCTTTCGGCGCGCTGCGCCGGGGCGCCATAGAACTCGGCCGCAGCATGCTCGCCCTTGATCGTCTCGGTCCCGCCCTGCGCGGCTGGCCGGCGTCCTCGCCCGTCGAGGCACCGGCGGCGGGCGTGGCGGTCGAGCTTGAAGGGGTGGGGTTTGGTTACGAGGGCGCGGCCCGCCCGGTGCTGACCGCCCTGAACCTGCGCATCGAAAAGGGCGAGGTCGTCGCCCTGATCGGGCCGAGCGGTACGGGCAAATCCAGCCTGCTCGCCCTGATCGCGGGCGAGGCGGCGCCGCGTGCCGGCCGCTGCCGCACGCAGGCGACGGCGCTGCTGACCCAGCGCAGCGAATTGTTCCGCGACAGCCTCGCCGAGAACCTGCGCCTCGCGGCGCCGGACGCGGATGATGGGGCGCTGTTCGCGGCCCTGGCGGCGGCGGGCCTCGCGGCGGATGTCGACGCCATGCCCGAAGGGCTCGCCACCCGTCTCGGTGACGGTGGTCTGGGGCTTTCCGGCGGGCAGGCACGGCGCCTTGCGCTCGCCAGGATGTTTCTCCGCGACGCGCCGGTCTGGCTCCTCGAT
>JAQVKV010000105.1 GCA_028694545.1 Zavarzinia sp.
GGTCGGCACGTGGAGCACGGTTGTGCCTGCCTCGTCGCTGGGGGCGACGGCGCCGACCGTCAGCCGGCCGCCGGCGATCGCCCGACGAAAGCGCAGGTTCATGATCCGGACAAGGCGCGGATTGGGCTCGAAGGCGAAGACCCGGACCCCGAGGCGCAACAGCCAGTAGGTATAGAGGCCGCGATTGGCGCCGACGTCGCAGACGGTCTCACCCGACGTGACCAGCCGGGGCAGGAGGCGTAACTCCGGCTCGCCGTCCCGCATTGCCCTTCTGTCATGAATGTCGGCAAGCAGGCTGAAGAGGCGCGGAAAACGGGATTCGATGAACGGCTTCAAACGAGTCGGCACGGTACCACGCCCTCCCCCTGGGTCTTCCGCTGACCATAGCCCCGCCTGCGCCGCGCCGCCACCCGACGCTGGCGCCAAGAAAAACCCCCGCTTCAAGGGCGGGGGTTTTCCGGGGAACGTGGCTGGCCGGTCAGGCCGCGACCGGCATCTCGTCGATCATGGCGACGATGTCGGCCATGATGTCGGTGAGCTGGTAATCCTTCGGCGTGTAGACCCGGGCAACCCCTGCCGCCTTCAGCTTCGCCTCGTCCTCGGGCGGGATGATGCCGCCGACGATCACCGGGATGTCGGCGATGCCGGCCGCGCGCATCTTCTCCATGACGTCGGTGACGAGGGCCACATGGCTGCCTGAGAGAATGGACAGACCGACAACATGGACGCCCTCTTCCAGGGCCGCGTTGACGATCTGCGCCGGCGTCAGGCGAATGCCCTCATAGACCACTTCCATGCCGGCATCACGGGCACGCACCGCGATCTGCTCGGCACCGTTGGAATGGCCGTCAAGGCCCGGCTTGCCGACAAGGAACTTCAGGCGCCGGCCGAGCTTGGCGGAAACGGCATCGACCCGGGCCCGGACCGCCGCCATGTCGCCGGCCGGCGCGGAGGCGGCGCGGGCGACACCCGTGGGCGCCCGGTATTCGCCGAAGACTTCCCGCAGGACCTGGCCCCATTCGCCGGTGGTGACGCCCGCATGGGCGGCGGCGATCGAGGGTTCCATGATGTTGCGGCCCTCGACGGCGGCGCGGCGCAGGTCCTCGATGGCGGTCTTCACGCGCTTGTCGTCACGCGATTCACGCCAGGCCTTCAGGCGTTCGACCTGCTCGGTCTCCGCGGCGTCGTCCACGACGAGGATCGCGCCCTCGTCACCGGTGGCGAGCGGGCTCGGCGCCGATTCAGTGAACTTGTTCACGCCGACCACGGTCATCTCGCCCGATTCGATGGCGGCGAGACGCTGGGCGTTGCTCTCCACCAGGCGCTGCTTCATGTAGGAGGATTCGACCGCAGCGATGGCACCGCCCATGGCCTCGATCCGGGCCAGTTCCTCCATCGCCGCTTCCTTCAGCTCGGCGACCTTGCGGCCCACTTCGGTGGAGCCATTGAAGATGTCGCCGAATTCGAGGAGGTCGGTCTCGAAGGCAAGGATCTGCTGGCAGCGCAACGACCATTGCTGATCCCACGGGCGCGGCAGGCCCAGCGCCTCGTTCCAGGCCGGAAGCTGGACCGACCGGGCGCGCGCGTCCTTCGACAGGGTCACCGCCAGCATCTCGAGCAGGATGCGGTAGACGTTGTTTTCCGGCTGCTGCTCGGTGAGGCCGAGGCTGTTCACCTGCACGCCGTAGCGGAAGCGGCGGAAACGCTCCTCCTGGACGCCGTAGCGGTTCAGGGTGATCTCGTCCCACAGTTCGGTGAAAGCTCGCATCTTGCAGATTTCCGTCATGAAGCGGATGCCCGCGTTCACGAAGAAGGAAATGCGCCCGACCACCTTCGGCAGGTCGGCGGCGGGCACCTGCCCCGCCTTCTTCACCTCGTCCAGCACCGCCTGCGCCGTCGCCAGCGCATAGGCCAGTTCCTGCACCGGCGTCGCCCCGGCTTCCTGCAGGTGGTAGGAACAGACGTTCATCGGGTTCCACTTCGGCACTTCCTTGTAGGTGAAGGAAATGACGTCGGCGATGAGGCGCATCGAGGGCTGGGGCGGGAAGATGTAGGTCCCGCGCGACAGATATTCCTTGATGATGTCGTTCTGCGTCGTGCCCTGCAGGTCCGAGCGCGCCGCGCCCTGTTCCTCGGCCGTCGCGATATAGAGCGAGAGCAGCCAGGCAGCCGTCGCGTTAATCGTCATCGAGGTATTCATGCGGCCAAGCGGAATGCCGTCGAACAGGGTGCGCATGTCGCCCATGTGGGAGATCGGCACGCCGACCTTACCCACCTCGCCGCGCGACAGCACGTGGTCGGCGTCATAACCGGTCTGGGTCGGCAGGTCGAACGCTACTGACAATCCTGTTTGGCCACGCGCGAGATTCGTGCGATAGAGGGCGTTCGAGGCCGCTGCCGACGAATGGCCGGAATAGGTCCGGATCAGCCAGGGCGCGTCCCTGGTGGGCTTCGCCCCTTCCGCCGCCGAGCTCTCGCGCTTGGTGTCACTCATTGCTTGATTCCCCACGTATCGCAACATTATGGCTTTAAACGGGCATTTAGATTGGCCCGAATTACTCTTTCGGACCATATCCGATGCCATATTATTCAAATAACATGTTGTGCGACGCAAAATAAACTTGCAACTCGGCAGCACTGCATCCAAAACTCCGCCCCTATCCGGTTCGTCCCGATGGACTATGATCTGGATGGACCTGGCAAACGGGACGGCCAACGACCCGACGGAACAACGACGGAGCGCGAGGGACAGAGAATGACGGTGACCACGACGGGCCAGCCGATCAAGGATCTTTACGAAGTCGGCGAAATTCCGCCGCTGGGCCATGTGCCGAGCCAGATGTACGCCTGGGTAATCCGCCGCGAGCGGCATGGTCCGCCGGAACAGGCAATGCAGCTCGAAGTGATGCCCGTGCCCGAGATCGGCGAGGACGAGGTCCTGCTGCTGGTGATGGCCGCCGGCGTCAACTACAACGGCGTCTGGGCCGGCCTCGGCATTCCGGTTTCCACCTTCGACGTGCACAAGAAGGACTACCACATCACCGGTTCCGATGCCTCGGGCGTGGTGTGGAAGGTCGGTGCCAAGGTGAAGCGCTGGAAGGTCGGCGACGAAGTCGTGGTTCACTGCAACCAGGACGACGGCGACGACGAGGAGTGCAATGGCGGCGACCCGATGTTCTCGCCGTCCCAGCGCATCTACGGCTACGAGACCGCCGATGGCTCCTTCGCGCAGTTCACGGTCGTGCAGGCGCGCCAGCTCATGCACCGTCCGAAGCACCTGTCGTGGGAAGAGAGCGCCTGCTACACGCTGACGCTGGCGACCGCCTATCGCATGCTGTTCGGCCACCGTCCGCACATCCTGCGTCCGGGCCACAACGTGCTGGTCTGGGGCGCCTCGGGCGGCCTCGGCTCCATGGCGATCCAGCTCATCTCGATCTCGGGCGCCAACCCGATCGGCATCATCTCCGACGAGACGAAGCGCGACTTCGTCATGTCGCTGGGTGCCAAGGGCGTGATCAATCGCAACGACTTCAAGTGCTGGGGCCAGCTGCCGAAGGTCAATTCGCCGGAATTCGACGCCTTCATGAAGGAAGCGCGCAAATTCGGCAAGGCGATCTGGGACATCACCGGCAAGGGCAACGACGTCGACTTCGTGTTCGAGCACCCCGGTGAGGCGACCTTCCCGGTCTCGACCTTCGTCGTGAAGCGTGGCGGCATGGTGGTGTTCTGCGCCGGTACCTCGGGCTTCAACATCACCTTCGACGCCCGCTTCGTCTGGATGCGCCAGAAGCGTATCCAGGGCAGCCACTTCGCGAACCTGATGCAGGCCAGCCAGGCGAACCAGCTCGTCATCGAGCGCCGCCTCGACCCCTGCATGTCGGAAGTCTTCTCCTTCGAGGATATTCCGCGCGCGCACACCAAGATGTGGAAGAACCAGCACAAGCCCGGCAACATGGCGGTTCTGGTTTCGGCCAAGTACCCGGGCCTGCGCACGATCGAGGATACGATCGAAGCTGGCTATTCGGCGGCCTGATCCACTGAAACGAACGAAGTAAAAGCGACACGTAGATCCCGAGGAGCGTAGCCATGAGCCTTGCCGCCAGTGCCAGTGAAACCGACATCGTCCTGCCCGACCTGTTCGGCAAGGCGGCACAGGCGGTCGAAGCGGCGGACACGCTCCTCGGTCAGGCGAAGGCCGCCGTCTTCGTCAAGGTCGCCGTAAACGGCAAGGTCTCGGGCGCCAGGCTCGAGGCGGAGCAGTTCGCGGCCCATGGCCTTGCCTGGCTCGCCACCTATGTCGAGAGCCTGCGCCAGCTTCTCCACTGGGCCGAAAGCCTGAAGGCGGAAGGCAAGCTCGGCCGGCTCGAGACCCTGATCCTGCAGTCGGGCTTCGGCGAATATCTCGGCCAGATCGAGGGCGGCATCCCGATGAGCCAGGGCGAGGTCGTGCGCCCGGCCGACTACGGCCTGACCGAGGAACAGGTCGAGACCTATATGGCGGTGCCCGGCGTCTCCGCCCTGCTGCACGCCGGCAATACCGCCGCCGTCCGCGCCGAGATCGCGGCCGCGATCGCCGACGGTCTGGCGTCGGGCTTTGGCGACATGGGCCTGGACGAGACCATGGCCATGGTCAGCGACAGCTTCCGCCGCTTCGCGGAAGACAAGGTCATCCCCTTCGCCCACGAATGGCATCTGAAGGACGAGTTCATTCCGCTCGAGATCATTTCGGAACTCGCGGAACTGGGCGTCTTCGGCCTCACCCTGCCGGAGGAATACGGCGGCCACGGCATGGGCAAGACCGCCATGTGCGTCGTGACCGAGGAACTCTCGCGCGGTTACATCGGTGTCGGCTCGCTCGGCACGCGCGCCGAGATCTTCTGCGAACTCGTCATGGCCGGCGGCACCGAGGAGCAGAAGCAGAAGTGGCTGCCCCTGATCTCGTCGGGTGAGTTGCTGCCGACCGCCGTCTTCACCGAACCGAATACCGGCTCCGACCTCGGCTCGCTGCGTACCCGCGCGGTCAAGGACGGCGACGTCTACAAGGTGACCGGCAACAAGACCTGGATCACCCATGCGGCCCGCGCCGACGTGATGACCCTTCTCGCCCGTACCAACCCGAACGAGCCGGGTTACAAGGGCCTCTCCATGTTCCTCGCCGAGAAGCAGCGCGGCGACGACGCGACCCCCTTCCCGACCCCCGGCATGACCGGCGGCGAGATCAAGGTTCTCGGCTATCGCGGCATGAAGGAATACGAGATCGGCTTCGACGGTTTCGAGGTGAAGGCCGAGAACCTTCTGGGCCAGCAGGAAGGCCAGGGCTTCAAGCAACTCATGACCACCTTCGAATCCGCGCGCATCCAGACCGCCGCGCGCGCCGTCGGCGTCGCCCAATGCGCGATGGAGCTGGGCCTGCGCTATGCCCAGGAACGCGTCCAGTTCGGCAAGCCGATCTATTCCTTCCCGCGCGTCTTCGGCAAGCTGGCCTGGGCCGCGGTCGAGATCATGATCGCGCGCCAGATCACCTTCTTCGCCGCGCGCGAGAAGGACGCGGAGCGTCGCTGCGACCTCGAGGCCGGCATGGCCAAGCTGCTGGCCGCCCGCGTCGCCTGGGCGACCGCCGACAATGCCCTGCAGATCCATGGCGGCAACGGCTACGCCGAGGAATATCCGATCTCCCGCGTGCTGTGCGACGCCCGAATCCTGAACGTCTTTGAGGGTGCGGCCGAGATCCAGGCCAACGTCATCGCCCGCCGCCTGCTCGAGGGTGGCAACTGACGATGAATGCCGCGGATGTGGTGGCGCGCTTCGGCGCACTGCCCCTGCCGGCCTGCTCCGCCCACCTCGGCTTCTCGCTGGTCCGTTTCGATCCCGCCCTGCGCGAGCTCGAAGCCACATTCGAGGGCAAGCCCGCGTTCTGCAATCCGCGCGGTGTCGTCCAGGGCGGCTTCCAGGCCGCCATGCTCGACGACGTCATGGCTGTCACCCTCATCCTCTCGACCGAGGGGCGTTTCGTGCCGCCGACGCTGGAACTGAAAGTGTCCTATTTCGAGCCGGTCATGCCCGGCCGGATCCGGGCCAAGGGTCGCGTGCTGCGCCTCGGCAAATCGATCACCTTCCTCGAAGGCGATCTTCTCGGCGACGATGGCCGCCTGCTCGTCCGCGCTTCCGCGACAGGCAAATTGCTGCGGATCGGCTGATCCCCTCACCCCCCGCCCTCTCCCCGCAAGCGGGGCGAGGGAGCCCGTTGGGGCCTCGGTCGGCCCCCTCGCCCCTATGGGGAGAGGGCCGGGGTGAGGGGTCTACCCTCAGGCGACCACGCCGAGCGCCATGCCCGCCTTGATCAGCATCCAGACGACGATCGCCATGCCGCCCATCCACACCAGGGTGCGCAGCGCACCGATATTGGCGAGATAGATCAGCGTATAGACCACGCGGACGGCGATATAGATCATCGCCCACTGGTCCAGCCACGCCTTGTCGACACCGGCGACGAAGCACAGGATGACGGCGGCCGCGAAGGGCGCCACCGCTTCCAGATGGTTCTGGTGCGCCCAATAGGCGCGCTGGCGCCAGCCCGTCTGCTTCTCCAGCCAGACGCGCGGCGAATTGTTGTCGTAGCCCTTACCCGCCGAGACCTTGCCGACGATATTCGTCAAGGCCGGCATCAGGATCGCGATCAGCACACAGATCACTGCAATGGACATAGGGTCTCCCCCCTAGTTGTTATGCGCAACGGAGGAGAAATAACAGCAGTTGGCACCGCCGGAAAGCGAACCTTCAGAGGCCGAAGGTCCGTTCCGGCACCGGGCCCACGGTCTCCAGGCGGAAACGGCCCGCCGGCCCCGCGACTTCGGCATGAAGGCCGGGCGGCCCCGACGTCACGCGAGGCTGAACATCGATTGCATGCAGAACGTGCGAAAGCCCCCCTTGGTCCGGCACCGTCAGCCCGAAGTCGACGAGGGAAAGTCCCGCCGGCGCGTTGAGCGAGGGGTGAGGCGAATCGCGCCAGTCGATCAGGAATGGCACCAGCGCGCCAAAACCATGGCCGCCGATGCCGAGGATGGACCAGGCCAGATGCACCCCGTCCGGCCGCGTGCGCTCCATGGCGATAGGCCCGGGCGTCGCCAGACCGGCCCCGGGCAGGCGCGCCGCCACGGCATCGAGGTCCCGCCCCCGCGCGCACCAGCCGATCAGGCTGGGCGCCGCGAGGCCGGCGACCAGCGCGCCGAGGGTCCCCGTCAGGTCCTGCGCCGGATCCGGCGCCAGCACTTCGAGATAGAACCCGGAGCCGAGCCCGGCC
>JAQVKV010000106.1 GCA_028694545.1 Zavarzinia sp.
GCGGAGGGGAAGCCGGACCTGGCCCGCTTCCGGTCTGGGCTGGAGGAGCTGTAGCTCGGCGAGGTTTCGCTGCAGGAGCTGAACAGCCCGGCGGGCGTCCTCCTGCGCCTCCAGCGCCAGGACGGGGGCGAAGAGGCGCAGAACGCCGCCATCGAAGCCGTGCGCGACAAGATCATGGCGATCTCGCCGGACGCCAACATGCGCCGGGTCGAGGTGGTGGGCCCGCGCGTGTCGCAGCAGTTGGTCGAGAGTGGCATTCTCGCCGTCGTGCTCTCCTTCGGCGCGATGCTGATCTATATCTGGTTCCGTTTCGAATGGCAGTTCGCGGTGGGTGCCGTCGCGACCCTGATCCTCGACATCACGAAGACCATCGGCTTCTTCGCGCTGACGGGGATCGAGTTCAATCTGACGGCGATCGCGGCATTGCTCACCCTTGTTGGCTATTCGATGAACGACAAGGTCGTGGTCTATGACCGCATGCGCGAGAACCTGCGCAAGTACAAGACCATGCCGCTGCGCGAGTTGATCGACATGTCGATCAACTCGACCCTGACGCGCACGATCTTCACCTCGGCCACCACCTTCCTCGCCATGGCGCCCATGGCGATCTTCGGCGGTTCGGCCGTGTCGGGCTTCGCCCAGGTGATCCTGTTCGGCGTCGTCGTCGGCACCTCGTCGTCGATCTTCATCGCGGCCCCCCTCCTGCTCTTCCTCGGTGAGGGCAAGCTGCGTCGGGGCAATCCCGCGGCCGATTCCGCGAGCGGCAAGCCCTCGCCGGCCAAGGGCTGAGACTAGGGCGATGGCGCTGCGCGAACTCGACCAGGCCAACCGCCGGATCGAACGCTATGGCGCCGGTGGCTTCGTGATCGAGGGGGGCACCTACAAGGGGGCCATCCTCGTCACCGGCCGGGCGATCGTGGCGCTGGCGCTCGAGGACGCCGCCTCGGCGGACGCGGATTCGGTCGCCGCCATCATCGCCGCGCGCGACGATTTCGAGATGATCCTGATCGGCACCGGGGCGCGTTTCGGCCTGCTGGCGAAGCCGGCGCGGGAAGCCCTGCGTGATGCGGGCGTGCGCTTCGACTGCATGGATACCGGGGCCGCCTGCCGGACCTACAATGTGCTGGTGGCGGAGGGACGGCGCGTCGCCGCCGCCCTGCTGCCGGTACCCTGAGGCCATCTTGGCCGCTTCCGAGCCCGGCTCGCCCGGCGCCTTCGTTCGCACGCACGACCCGGACCGCTTCCTGACCGCCATGTTCGCGCCGCCCGACCGGCGCGAGGCGCTCCTTGCGCTCTATGCCTTCAATTTCGAGGTGGCGCGGGTGCGCGAGGTGGTGTCCGACGCCATGATCGGCCAGATCCGCCTGCAATGGTGGCGCGATGCCCTGACCGAGATCGCCACCGGCCGGCCACCCCGCCAGCACGAGGTGGTGCAGCCGCTGGCCGCCGCCATCGCCCGTCATGACCTGCCCCTGGCTGTGTTCGAGCGCCTGATCGATGCCCGCGAACTCGACCTCGACGATCAGCCACCACCCGATCTTGCGTCGCTCTTCGCCTATCTTGACGGCGCCTCGGGGGCGCTCGTCGATCTGGCCCTGCGTATCCTCGGCGTCGAGGCGCCGGCTGTCGCCCACGCCGCCGGTATCGGTTTCGGCCTTGCCGGGCTGCTGCGTGCCTTGCCGTTCCATGCCGGGGCGGACCGCATCTATCTGCCGGCCGAGGCGATGGCGCGCCATGGCGTCGCGCGCAAGGACCTGACGGCTGGGCAGGGCGGCGCCGGTCTTGTCGCGCTGGTCCGGGAAGTCGCGGGCCATGCCGCGAACCATCTGGACGAGGCCAGACACCTCTCGCGCGACCTGCCGCGCGCGGCCGTGCCGGCGCTGCTGCCGGTCACCGTCGCCCGGGGCTGGCTGAAAGACCTTGGCCGGAATGGTCACGATCCCTTCGCCGCCCCGGCGCCGCGCCCCCTCGCGCGCCTCGCCGCCGTGACCGTGGCGGGCCTGCGCGGCCGGATCTGAGGTGCCCCCGGGGACGCGCCGCTTGTCCTCGCCCCCCACCCATAGTAAGAGCCTGCACCTGATCAAAGCAGGCGGGAGACAGGGTGATGGCCCTCTACAGCATGACCGGATTCGCGAGGGCCGCCGGTTCGCTGGGTGATACCGAATTCGTCTTCGAGGTGAAATCGGTGAACGGGCGCGGACTCGAGATGCGCGCGCGCCTGCCGAACGGCCTCGAGCGCCTGGAGCGGTCGCTGCGCGACGCTGCGGCCCGGCGCCTGAAGCGCGGCAATCTGCAGATTCAGCTCAATTTCTCGACGGCGGCGGAGACCGCGCTGCCCCGGATCGACCGGGCCGTGCTCGACCATTATTGCGCGATCGCGCGCGAGGAGGCGTCGGCCAACGGGCTGGAGCCGCCCCGGATCGAGGGCCTGATGGCGCTGCCCGGCGTCTTCCAGCGCGCCGAGGGCGGCAGTGCCGACCTCGACGAGGCGGAACAGGACGCCGGCCTTCTTGCCCTCTTCGAGCAGGCGCTGGCCGGCCTCGTCGCCGCGCGGGCGGCGGAAGGGGGCCATCTGGCGACCATCCTCAACGCCCATCTCGACGAGATCGAACGCCTGACCGACGCCGCCTCGGCCCAGGCCGAGACCCAGCCGACGGCGATCCGCGCCAGGCTCGCGGCCCAGCTCGGCGACCTGCTCGCGGAGAAGGTTGGCACGGTGAGCGAGGAACGGCTGGCGCAGGAAGTCGCGATGCTGGCCGTCAAGGCCGACGTGCGCGAGGAGATCGATCGCCTGCGCGCCCATGTCGCCGAGGCGCGCAAACTGCTGAAAGCGGGTGAAGGGGTGGGACGCCGTCTCGATTTCCTCGCCCAGGAATTCAACCGCGAGGCCAATACCCTGTGCTCGAAGTCGACCGACGTCGAGCTGACACGCCTCGGCCTCGATCTCAAGACCACGGTCGACCGCCTGCGCGAGCAGGTACAGAACGTCGAGTAATGCCGGCGATCGTGTAACCAAGGAATACTCCATGTCATCTCACGGGATCGAGCGGCGGGGCCTGATGCTGGTGCTTTCGTCGCCTTCGGGCGCAGGCAAGACCACGATTTCACGCCGCCTTCTCGAGACGGACGACCGGCTCGAAATGTCGGTCTCGGTCACGACGCGGCCGCGCCGCCCGGGCGAGGTCGAGGGGCGGGACTATTGGTTCGTCTCCCCGGTCGATTTCAACATCATGGTGAACGAGCGCCGCCTGCTCGAATGGGCCAAGGTTTTCGGCAATTACTACGGCACGCCGAAGAAGCCCGTGGATGATGCGCTGGCAAGGGGCCGCGACATCCTCTTCGACATCGACTGGCAGGGGACCCAGCAACTGGCGGAACACGCGCGGGACGACCTCGTCTCCATCTTCATCCTGCCGCCCTCGACGCGGGAGCTGGAACGCCGCCTGCGCCAGCGCGCCCAGGATCCGGAGGATGTGGTCGCCGCGCGCATGGCCAAGGCATCCGACGAGATCAGCCATTGGGCCGAGTATGACTACGTCGTCCTGAACGAGGATGTCGACAATACGCTCGAACAGGTCCGCTCCATCCTTCAGGCGGAACGCCTGCGCCGCCGGCGCCAGACCGGGCTTGGCGAATTCGTGAAGCGCCTGCGCGACGGCGCCTGATCAGGCAAGGGTGGCGCGCAGGAAGGCGACCGTCCGGCCCCAGGCCAGGACGGCGGCGGTGGCATCGTAGCGTGCCGCGTTGCTGTCGTTGTTGAAGGCGTGCTGCACGCCTTCGTAGGTGTGGCTCTCGTAAGTCTTGCCGGCCGCCTTCAGGGCCGCCTCGAAGGCGGGAACGGCGGCGTTGATCCGCGTGTCCTGCCCCGCGTAATGAAGCAGGAGCGGCGCCTCGATCGCGGCTACCGCCTCGTTCGCCGGGGGCATGCCGTAATAGACGACGGCGGCGGCCAGCGGGCTCTTCGCCGTGGCCAGCCGGCCCGACAGGCCACCGCCCCAGCAGAAGCCGACGGCGCCGACCTTCATGCCCGTGGCCGCGGCGAATTCGACAGCCTTCACCGCGTTCGCCAGGGTCTGCCCGGCATCGAGGGCGCCGATCATTTCCCGGGCCTTGTCCTCGTCCGCCGGCGTGCCGCCGAGGGGAGAGAGGAAATCGGGCGCCACGGCCCGGAAGCCTTCGAGGGCGAGGCGGCGGGTGACGTCACGGATATGGGGGTTCAGGCCCCGGTTCTCGTGGATGACGATGACGCTGCCCGTCGCTGCGCCTGTCTTCGGCGCGGCCTCGTAGAAGATGACGGGGGCGGTGGCCCCCGGAAATTCGCCAGTCGCGGTCGCAAGCCTCTCGTCGTCTTCCGCCACCTGCTGCGCCTTCGCGTAATCGTTCTCGAGCACGGGCAGCAAGGCGAAGGCGGCGGCCGTTCCCCCGGCAAGCCTTGTCAGACGGTCGAGGAAGGTGCGGCGGTCGAGAGGGGCGTGGGTATATTCGTCATAGAGGTCGATGATCCGCTGGTCCATGCGTCGTCTCCTCCTGGCAGAGGGCAAGGATGCGTGCATCGTCCGCCTATCGCAATGCCTCAGCGCGGCGCAGCGCCGGAAAAAGCCGCATCCACAGCAGGGCGACCGCGATGGTGCCGACGCCGCCGATCACGGTCGCGGGCACCGTGCCGAACAGGCCCGCCGTCATGCCCGACTCGAATTCGCCGAGCTGGTTCGACGCCCCGATGAACAGGGAATTGACCGCGCTGACCCGGCCTCGCATTTCGTCCGGAGTCGAGAGCTGGACCAGCGTCTGGCGGATCACGACGGAGACATTGTCGGCGGCGCCGAGGATCACGAGGGCGGCGATGGACAGCACGAGACCCCGCGACAGGGCGAAGGCCACGGTACACAGGCCGAAGATGACAACCGCGCCGAACATCTTCACGCCCATGTCGCGGTCGAGGCGCATGCGGTCGATCAGCGCCGCCATGACGAGGGCGCCGACCGCCGGCGCCGTTCGCAGCAGGCCAAGGCCCCAGGGGCCGGTTTCGAGGATGTCGCGCGCGAAGATCGGCAGCAGCGCGGTGAAACCGCCGAGCAGCACGGCGACCATGTCGAGGGAAATGGCCCCGAACAACACGGGTTGGCGCCGGATGAAGGACAGGCCGGAGAAGCTGGAGGCCAGCGTGAAGGCTTCGCGTGGAGCTCCCTCGCGCCGATGCCAGCGCAAGCGCTGGGCGAAGAAGGCGCCAAGCGCGAAGAGTGCGCCGGAAAGGGCCAGCGGCACGGCGGTGCCGAAGGCATAGAGCAGACCGCCGAGGGCGGGGCCGACGATCGTCGCCGCCTGCATGGCGGAGGAGGAAAGCGCCACGGCGCGCGGCAGGTCTTCCGCCGAGACGAGGCCGGGCAGCATGGCCTGCATGGCCGGGCGCTCGAAGCTGCGAGCGGCGCCCAGCAGCACGAGCCCGACGAAGACCGCGACGATGCCAAGCCAGCCGGCGACGACCCCGGTGGTCATGACGATGATGGTCGCGGCCTGTACCGCCTGGGCGATGACGGTGATGCGCCGCCGGTCGAAACGGTCGGCCACCGCGCCGACCACGAAGGTCAGCAGCACCATGGGCAGGAATTGCGCAAGCCCGGCGAAGCCGAGCAGATAGGCACTTTCCGTCAGGTCATAGATCAGCCAGCCGAAGGCGACCGAAGACATCTGGAAGCCGAGCGAGCCAAGCACCCGGGCGATCCAGAACCAGACGAATTGCGGTTGGCGATGAAGGGGGCGCAGGGACGACGACATGACGGGCCGGGCGAGAAGAGGTGCGCAGGCTAGCAGCAGTTCCGCGCGGCAACCCCTGCCAAGGACGGTGATGTGTCATGCGCCGTCGATCGTGACGGCCTCCACGGGGTGGCCGATGCCGCGCAATTCGACGGGACCGAGAGCGCGCAAGGCAAGCCCGGGGCAGAGGGCGGCGACCTCGGCACTGAAGCAGATGCGGGTGCCGAAGCACTTGTTGGCTTCCTGCAGGCGGGCGGCGCCGTTCATCACTTCGCCATGGGCGGTATAGTCGAAACGCTCGCCCCCGCCGACATCGCCGACCACGGCGTCGCCGGCATGAAGTCCGATCCGCGTCTGTCCGAGCCCGAGTTCGGCCGCCAGCGGTGTCCGGCGGAAGGACTGGGTGAAGGTGTCGATCGCCTGGGCGCAGTCGATCGCGTGGCGGCCGTAGTCGGCGAGGTCGAGGGGGGCGTTGAAGAAGCAATGGACGGCATCGCCCACGATCTTGTCGATGGTGCCGCCATGGTCGAGCACGATGGCGCAGACACCGCCGAAATAGCTGTCCAGCAGGGTGATCATCTGGTCGGGACGGCAGCGGCCGGTCAGGGCGGTGAACCCCTCGATATCGGTGAACAGGGCGACGATCGGACGGATTTCGCCGCCGAGGCGCAGGGCACCGGGCTCGGACAGGATGCGTTCGACCACGGCGGGTGGCATGTAGAGACCAAAGCGCCGGCGGATCTGTGCCCGCTCGCGCCGGGCCCGCCAGTAGGAACCGGCAAGGGCCAGCAGATAGGAAACCACCATTGTGACGGCCGGCATCACCGGATCGACCAGCCATCCGCCCCGGAGCACGAGAAGGGCGGCCGCCCCGGCCAGCAGGACGGCACCGGCGGCGATAGCGGCGACGCCGGCGGGAACGGGCAGTCGCCTTGCGGCAACCAGCGCGCCGAGCACGGCGGCGATCACCGCAAGCCCGTCGAACACAAGGGCCGCCGGCGAGCGGATGTAATTGATGCCCGCCAGGATCTGACCGACGGCATCGGCCTGGATCTGGACCGAAGGCCGATAGGGATTGCCCGGCACGGCCCGCAGCGCGCCCAGCGCCGGCGAGCTGCTGCCGACGAGGACGATGCGGCCGGCGATGCCCTCGGCCGAGGCTGTGCCGTCGAGCAGGGCGGCGGCCCGGACCGTGCGTGCCCGTTCCGCCGCGGCGCCCTGCGCATGCAGCCGGAGTAGGGCGCGGCCGTCGATCGGCAGGGACAGCGAGCCAAGACCGAGGCGAGCGTCACCGGCCAGGACGATCTCCGGATATCCCAGTGAGACCCGCGCGGCTTCCAGCGCGAGGCCGCCGAAGGCAGCACGGGTCAGGGCGACGAGAAGAGGCACGTCCCGGATCACCCCGGCGCCGTCGAGGCCGAGCGCCATGACCCCCGTCGCCGCCGACTGGTCGAGCAGGGGGGCGAAGGGC
>JAQVKV010000107.1 GCA_028694545.1 Zavarzinia sp.
CTATCGCCTGACCTACGGCTTCACCGGCACCTTCGACACAAGCGAGCCCATGGTGGTGCCGAACGGGGCCGAATGGCTGATCGCCAGCCGCTTCCCCTATCTCGACGTCGAGCAGCGCCGCGAGGTGTTGCGCACCACCGCCCTGCCCTCGGGCGACGCCATGCTCGACGTCGAGAACTGGGAACGGCTCAATCTCTTCGCCGCCGCCGACGGCTATGGCGCGATGGAGAAAGACACCCGCGTCACCATGCTGGGGCAGCAGGGCGGCTTTGACCTTTACGACCGCTGGCGCAACGATATCGGCGGCGACGCGATCCTGACCAAGGACGGCTCAGGCTGGCTGGACCTGACCGGTCACAATACCTTCGGCGGTGTCGTCGTCGAGGGGGGCACCCTGCGCCTTCTGGGCGAGAATGACTTTTCCGCCACATCCGCCGTCTCGCGCGGCACGCTGATCGTCGACGGCAGCCTGTCGACGCCGGAGCCGGTCGTGGTCGGCGACGGCGGCACGCTCGCCGGCATCGGCGTGGTGGAAGGTCTGGTCACCCTGATGGACGGCATTCTCACCCCCGGGGGTGACGCGGCCGGCACGCTCACCATCGGCGCCCTCACGCTGACGCCCGAGGCCGAAGTGATATTCCAGTTGGGCGAACCCGGCGTGATCGGCGGTGCCCTCAACGATCACGTGGTGGTCGAACAGGATCTTGGCCTCGACGGCACCCTGACCATAGCCAACGCGAACGACTACCTGGCCCCCGGCGTCTATCGCCTCTTCACCTACGGCGGCGCGCTGGACGACGGCGGCCTCGATATCGGCGGTCTCCCACGCAACACGCGCGAGAGCGCCCTCGCCCTCGATCTGTCCAATGGCTCCCAGGTCAATCTGGTGGTCGGTGGCGCGAGTGGCGAACTCAGCTTCTGGAACGGCCGTCAAAGCACGCCGGACGGTGCCGTGCACGGCGGCAACGGCGTCTGGTCCGCCGACGGCACCAATTGGACCAACCTCGCCGGTGACATCACCTTTGTCTGGAACGGGGTGCGCGCGGTCTTCCAAGGGGCTGCCGGGACCGTCGCCGTCGCCGGCGAACAGAGCATCGAAGGCCTCGTCTTCGTCACCAACGGCTATCGCCTGATCGATGGCGGCGATGGCGCCCTCGTCACCTTCAATACCGCGACGATGCAGGTGAACAGCGACATTGCCGCCTATGTCGCCGTGCCGATCGTGGGCGCGGGCGGCATCGACAAGACGGACGGCGGTGTGCTCGTGCTCTCTGGCGCCAACAGCTATGCCGGTGGCACCCGGCTTTCGGGCGGCACGCTTTCCGTCTCGGCGGACGGCAATCTCGGCGCCGCCGGAGGCACGCTGACTTTCAATGGTGGCATCCTGCGCGTCACCGGCACCGCCTTCACCGGCACGGACCGCGCGATCTTCTGGGGCGATAACGGCGGCGGCTTCGACATCGCGGATGCGACGAACAGCTTCCTGGTCGATCAGGATCTCGACGGGGCCGGCGGCCTCCTGAAAACTGGCGCCGGCACCCTGAAGCTTGCGGGCGGCAACAGTTTCACCGGCATGATCGAGGTCGCCGACGGCACGCTGATCGGCGACGGCGACAGTCTCTCCACCGACATCATCGATAATGGCACCGTCATTTTTGACCAGACCGGTGACGGTACCTTCGCGGCGAATGTCGGCGGCACCGGCGGTGTCACCAAGGCGGGCGACGGCCGCCTGACCGTGACCGGCAGCCTGGCCCAGACCGGCGGCACCATGATCGCGGGCGGCACGTTGCGGATCGGCGACGGCGGCACGGCCGGAACGATCTACAACGGTATCGTCAACCTCGGCACGCTGGTCTTCGATCGCGCGGACGACTGGACCTTCAGCGGCACCCTCGCCGGCACCGGCAGGGTGGTGAAGCGGGGGGCCGGCACTCTCAATCTCACCGGGACGAGCACCCTGACCGGCGACACGCTGGTCGAGGCCGGTGCCCTTGCCGTCAACGGCGACATCTCGGGCTCGGACGTCACCCTCGGCTCGAACACCGCCATCACCGGCGTCGGCCGTGTCGGCAGCCTGACCGCCCTCGTCAATTCGCTCGTCGCCCCCGGCGACGATGCCGGTGTCGGCCTGATCGAGATCAACGGCGATCTCCACCTGGCCGGCGGCAGCACCCTCGCAATCGGGATCGACGACGAAGGCGACAACGACCATCTGATCGTCACGGGGGCGACCACCATCGGCGCCGGCGCGTCGCTCGCCATCGCCGGCATGCGCCTGGGCGAGCGTTACACGGTCATCAAAAGCGCCAGCGGCGTTTCGGGCCAGTTCCTCGATCTCGAGGACACCTATGCCTTCCTCGATACGACCATCGCTTACGGAAGCGACGCGGTCATAGCCTCGCTGGAACCCAACGGGACCAGTTTCGTCGCCCTCGCCCCCGCCGGCAATGCGGCCGCCGCCGCAAGTGCCGCCGAGACGCTCGGCGCCGGCAATGCGCTTCACGACGACCTCATCATGGCTTCGACGGGCCAGGCGGCGGTGGCCTTTTCGACCCTGACCGGCGAGATCATGCCAAGCGCGGTGACCGTGCTCCTGCAGGAAGCCCGCCACATCCAGCGGACCATCGTGAACCGCCTTGTCACCCGCCTGGCCGAACCCGGCGGCGCCATCCTGGCGGCCGTTCCGGGAGCTGGCGCCGGCGCCACCGGAGAAGACGGGGCGAACCGGGCCTTCTGGTCGGCCGTCTACGGCAACTTCGCCGATTACAGCGGCGACAGTGCCGATGTCGAAAGCTCCACCGCGGGCTTCCTGGTTGGCGCGGACGGCGAAGTGGGCCGGGGCTGGACACTCGGGATTTCTGGCGGTATCGCCCAGATCTCGCTGGAGAGCGACGATATTCTCGCCTCGGCCGATCTCACCGGTTACACGCTGGCGCTCTATGGCGGCAAGCGTTACGGCCGGATCGCGGTCCGCCTTGGGGCTTCATACGCCTATACGAGCGGCGACGGGTCACGGACGGCGATGCTGCCCGGCGGCAACCAGAATCTCGAGGCCGATTATGGCGCCTCCACCTATCAGGTCTTCGGCGATGCCGGCTATACCTTCCGCCTGAAGGGCGCGGTGTCGGCCGAACCTTTCGTCGGCGTCGGCCTCGAACGGGTAACGGGGTCCGACATCGAGGAGACGGGCGGCAGCGCGGCCCTGACCGCCAGCGACATGGACGGCACCGCCGGCCATTCGACCGTCGGCATCCGCTTCGGCGGCGAGCGCGAGCAGGACGACCGGGCACTCGGCATCGACGGCGCCGTCGGCTGGCGCCATGCCTTCGGTGACACGGAACCGACGGCGGCGATGAGCTTCAACGCCGATCCGGACGCCGTCTTCACCGCGACCGGCACGCCGCTGGCGCGCGATGCGCTCACCCTCGAGGCCGGGGTCGAATACCGCCTGAACCAGACATTGCGCCTCGGCCTGCGCTATGACGGCCAGCTCGCATCGGAAGCGGACGAGCACGGAGTGCAGGTGAACCTGAACGTCAGGTTCTGAGGGGCATCAGGGCCGTCACCTCGATCTCGATCTTTATCCGGGGATCGGCGAGGCCGGCGCGCAGCATGGTGGCGGCTGGCCGCACGCTGTCGAACCAGCGCCGCAGCACCGGCCAGCAGGCTGGAAAATCGTCGCCATTCGGCAGGATGTAGTGCACGCGCACCACATCCGCCATGGTGGCGCCCGCCTGGCGTAAGGCGCCGTCGATGTTGAGCATCGCCTGTTCGCATTGGCCGGCGACATCCTCGACGATGGTCATGGCTTCATAGTCGAAACCGGTGGTGCCCGAGACGAAAACCCAGTCACCGGCGACCAGGGCCCGGGAGTAGCCGATCTCGGCCTCGAAACTGGAGCCGGAGGAAATGAGGGTACGAATCATGCGTCCTCCTCGCCCGTCATCGGAAGGGCGGTTCGTCGAATGAGCGAAGCTTGCGCGAATGCAGCGCGTCCTGACGCCCGCGCAGCAGGTCGAGGGCGGCCAGGCCGATCAGGAGATGCTGCGCCACCGCGCGCTCGTAGAAGGCATTGGCGGCACCGGGCAGCTTGATCTCGCCGTGCAGCGGATTGTCCGAGACGCACAGCAGGGTGCCGTAAGGCACGCGCAGGCGATAGCCGTTGGCGGCGATGGTGCCGCTTTCCATGTCGAGAGCGACGGCCCGCGACAGGTTGATGCGCCGGCTTTCCTGCGTGTAACGCAATTCCCAGTTCCGGTCGGCATTGGTGACGACGGTGCCGGTGCGCAGGCGCTCCTTCAGGCTGTCCGCCGCCTCACCCGTGACGGCGGCCGCGGCTTCCTGCAAGGCCACCTGAACCTCGGCCAGGGCCGGGATCGGCACTTCCGGGGGCACCAGCTCGTCGAGGATGCCGTCCTGTCGCAGGTAGGCATGGGCGAGGACGTAGTCACCGATCTGCTGCGACTGGCGCAGCCCCGCGCAATGTCCGACCATGAGCCAGCAATCCGGCCGCAGCACGGCCAGATGATCGGTGATGTTCTTGGCGTTGGATGGGCCGACACCGATATTGATCAAGGTTACCCCCTCGCCTTCCGCCGCGACGAGGTGATAGGCCGGCATCTGGAAACGGTGCCAAGGGCTGGAAGCGACAATCCGCTCCGCCGCTTCCTCGCTCGTGTCGCGGTCGATACGGCCGCCGCCGGGCAGTTCGAGGTGCAGATAGGTGTCGTCTTCCGCGAGGCGGGCACGGGCCCAGCGCACGAATTCATCGACATAGCGGTGGTAATTGGTCAGCAGGATCCATTTCTGCGCCTGCCGCCAGTCGCCGCCCGTGTAGTGCACCAGCCGGCGTAGTGAATAATCGACCCGAATGGCATCGAACAGGGCCAGCGGCAGCACGACGCCCGGCCCGGCCTGCCATTGCCCGTCCGCCACTTCGTCGCCGACGAGGGAAAGTTCCGGCTTCGGGAAATGGATGCCCATCTCGGCGGCGCTGACGCCAGCGCGGGAAATCTCGTCGATGCGCTCGATCACGTAAGGATAGGGAATTTCCAGCGTGCTCGTTTCCACTTCGATCTCGGCGTCATATTCCTCGACCAGGGGACGCAATTGTTCGAGCAGATAGGGCCGGAAATGCCGTGGATGGGTGACCGTGGTCTCGTAGACGCCCGGATGCTGGAACTTGGCGAAGGCGCGCCGGTTGCGCGTGGCGCTACCGACATGGTGACAGGTCACCCGCAACAGGGGATAGCAGAAGGCGGCGCGTTCGCCCGCCGTGGGCGGCACCCTGTCGCGCAGATAGCGATCCACCGCCTCGGTCAGGGCCCTGGCGGCCTGGGCGTAGAGTTCTTCCAGCCGATCGACGGCGGCTTCCGGTGTCAACACGTCAGGCGTTCCTCAGGATCGCCGGTGATGCCCCCGACGGTCACATGTTCGGTCCCGCGCGGAGTTGCCGATCCAGCGACCAGGCTCCCCCGCCACGGACGAAGAAATGCACCATGGCGGCAAGGATTGCGACATTCTTCAGCAGAGGTCCGGTATGTCCCGGGGCGATATGGATCGACAGGGTGATCGGCACCAGCGTGACGAAGAGGATCAGGGCACTGAGCCGCGTGAACAGGCCAAGCGCCAGCAAACCGCCGAAAATCACGAAGACGATGCCCGAAACATAGAGCAATAACGACGGATCGGCGATCGCCCGCACCACGCCGGCCCAAGGCGAATCGTCGATTCGCGCCAGCATCTGCTCGTGTTCGACGAAATGGCCCAGGCCGCCGACGACAAAGATCGGCGCGGTCAGGACCCGGAATACCAGATCGCTGGCCGGGCCAAGAGTGGCGAGGCGATTTTCCAGCGCCGTCAGGAAGCCCATCATTTCCCATCCCCCCTTTGGGTCTTGAGGATGGTGATGGCTGAAAGCCTCGCCCGGCACAAGGCCGGGCAAGGGAAAACGAGGCAGGATCCCGCCTCGCTCACGCCCTTATTTCTGGGACCAGGTACCGTCCTTGGCAAGCAGCCAGGTGCCGGTGGGCACCGACCTGGCGATCTGGGCGGCATAGATTTCGGCGACCGCCTCGACCGGCACGCCCTGTTTCTTCGCTTCCTCGGTATAGAGCGCGCGGCGTTCGGCGTTCACCCGCTCGATCAGGGCGGTGACCTCGGCCGGGGCGCCGGGCCTCGCGACGGCGTAGCCGTCGTAGCGCTCGCCCGCCAGGCCCGCCGCGCGCGGCGCGTCCAGCGGCTTGGCCTCGGCCCGTTCCGCCTTCAGCAGGACAGCGGCCAGCGGCGCCCCGGCGATGGCGAGGCCCGCGTGGCGCAGGAACCGGCGGCGGCCGGCGAAATCGTCAGAAGATCGCCTTGGTTTCCACATCTTCCTTGGCCTTTTCCTCGATATGCAGGCGAACATCGGCGTCGAGCTTGATGTTCAGGTTGATGGTGATCGGCTCGCGCGGGGCCACCACCTCGACCCGGGGGGTACAGGCGGCAAAGGCCGCGAGGCACAACAGCGGCGCCCCCCATCTCCACCCCGGTGCTACGGCTTTTTCTGTCACGGTCTCACACTCCCTGCGGCACGGCCGAGCAGGTCCTGCGCGGAACGAAGCCCGAGCAGCACCAGGTCGGCGAGACGCGCAAAATTGCTCTCGATCCGGATGTTGAAGTTGAACGGCTGGCTGTCCATGACGGCGGGATTGGCCCCCGCCATCGCCAGCCGCACGAATCCCTCGCCGCCGACCGCCTTCCCGAAGGTTAAGCCGAGGCTGTCGTAATGGAAATCCGCCAGCGCCCGCAGGACGAGATCCACCTCCGCCCCGGCCTGGGCGATCTGGGGCGGCAGGTTGTCCGGCCGATAGCGCAACACGCCCGGCCCGCGCGCCGAAAGCTGCGCATCCGTGATCGCCACCTCCTCGCCCGCGACGGACAGGGGCACGGTGCCGTCCAGGACCCCGGTGCCGTCCAGCCCCTGGATGCCCAGCACCCGCGTCACCTCGCCCAGGTCGACGCCGTCGACGGTGAAGCGGGCGTGCATGGCGGGTTGGCGCAGTTCGACATCGAAATTCTCGGCCGCGATCGTGCCGCCGGCGGCCGCGATGCCGATCCG
>JAQVKV010000108.1 GCA_028694545.1 Zavarzinia sp.
ACCCTGGACGGTGTCTCTGTCGCCTACGAAGGCCGGCCACCGGTCCTGCGCAATCTGGGGCTTCGCATCGATCCGGACGATCGCATCGCCCTGCTTGGCTCCAACGGCAACGGCAAGTCGACCTTCGCCAAGCTGATCGCCGGGCGCCTGAAGCCGGCCGGCGGCGAGCTGTTCAAGGCGCCGAAACTGCGCCCGGGCTTCTTCGCCCAGCACCAGCAGGACGAATTCCACCTGAACGAGACGCCGGTCCAGCACATGCAGGCCCTGCTGCCCAAGGCAAGCCCGACCGAGGTGCGCGGCCGGCTGGGCGCCTTCGGCTTCGGCGCGACGCTGGCAGATACGCCGGTCGGCCAATTGTCGGGCGGCGAGAAGGCACGCCTGCTCTTCGCCATGATGGCGGTCGACGCCCCCAACATGATCATCCTCGACGAGCCGACCAACCATCTGGACATCCAGGCCCGCGAAGCCCTGGTGGAGGCGGTGAACGATTATCCGGGCGCGGTCATCCTGATCAGCCACGACCGCCACCTGATCGAAGCCTGCGCCGATCGCCTGTGGCTGGTCTCGGGCGGCACGGTGAAAGCCTTCGACGGCGACATGGAGGATTACCGCCGCCAAGTCCTCGCAGGCGCCTTCGACGATGGCCCGGTGAAATCGGCGGAGGCCCCCGCCGGCGCCGACCGCAAGGAACAGCGCCGCGAAGCCGCCCGCGCCCGCGAAGCCCGCGCCCCCCTGACCCGCAAGATCAAGGCGGTGGAAAGCCTGATGGAGAAGCTGGCGAAGGATCTCGCCACCGTCGAAGCGGCCATGGCCGACCCGAAGACCTACAACAATGCCGGCGCCATGACGGAAGCGGGCAAGAAGCGCGGCGAGATCCTGAAAGCGCAGGAAGCGGCCGAGACCGACTGGCTGGCCCTGCACGAGGAACTGGAGGCGATGGACGCCGGCGACTGATCGTCGGCCAGATCCATTCCGATCAGCGCGGCCCGTTCGCCCGAGCCGCCACGCCGACCGGACGGAACCCCGGCCGCCGCACAGGACCAAAGCGGAATTCCCGTGCCCGCAGCGCCATCCCGTATTTCCGCCCCGCCGCATGCACGGCCGCCATCACGGCGAAGGGGATCACCACCTCCATCGAGACGAAACCGGCCATCTCCGCCAGCGCCAGCAGGGGAAAGAGCACGAGTGCCGGCCGACACGCCCAGGCCAGCCAGGCCATCGCCCGATCGAAGGTCGCCGTCATCGCCACTCTCCCCGCCAAACATTAGTTCCGCATTTGTTCTTGCACGAGTCCGAGTGCGGCACAAGGGGAATATTCTTCTTTTGTTCTTTTCTGGAATCATCATCGCGGCGAAGGCCGGGATCTCGTGACCAGAAGGCGCCTTTGCGTCGAAAAGTCCCGGCCTTCGCCGGGATGACGGCCTTGTTCCGGAACGGCTCAGGCCTTCTTTTCCCAGCGGCCATCGCCGGATTGCTGCCAGTAGGTGACGGCGTGGCCAGCCTGCTTGAAGGCGGTCCAGCGGGTGCGGGCGGCGGCGCGCGCCGCCTCGTCGTTGCCGTCAAACATGTCGAGACAGCGGGCGAAGCCCTCAAGCGTGAAATCCGCCGGGCCGGCGCCGTCGACCAGCACCAGAATGCTCGCCGCGTTCGGCTTGTCGGTGGCGTCGGCGGTGAGCCAGATGGGCTCGTCCGCCGCGAAATTGTCCGGGGCGCGGCCATGCGGCAGGAAGGACTGGTCGTCGAAAGTCCAGAGCGCATCGTCGAGGGACGGCAGACGTTCCGGCACGCCGGTGACGACGACGGCGCGAAAGCCGGACTCGACCACCCGGGACAAAAGGCGCGGCAACGCCCATTCGAGCGGCCGCGCCTCGAGATGATAGAAGGAGACTTCCGCCATCGGGCGGTCTACTTGCCTTCGTAATTGTCGGCCACGAAGCGGTCGAGCAGGCGCACACCCCAGCCGGTACCGCCGCGCGGCACGGTGGGCCGTTCCTTCTTCGACCAGGCGGTGCCCGCGATGTCGAGATGGGCCCAAGGCAGGTCGTTCACGAAGCGCTGTAGGAACTGCGCCGCCGTGATCGAGCCGCCGGAACGGTCCTGCCCGGTGTTCTGCATGTCGGCGACATCGCAATTGATCTGCTTGTCGTAGGCATCGCCCAGCGGCATGCGCCATACACCCTCGCCCGTCGCCTTGCCGGCGACGGTCAGTTTCTCGGCCAGTTCGTCACTGTTCGAGAACATGCCGGCATATTCATGGCCAAGCGCGATGATGATAGCGCCGGTCAGGGTGGCGAGATCGATCATCAGGCGCGGCTTGAAGCGGTCCTGGCAGTACCACAGCGCATCCGCCAGCACGAGGCGGCCTTCGGCGTCCGTATTGATCACCTCGATGGTCTGGCCGGACATGGAGGTGACCACGTCGCCGGGGCGCTGCGCCGTGCCGGAGGGCATGTTCTCGACGAGGCCGACGACGCCGATGACATTCGCCCTGGCCTTGCGCCCGGCCAGTGCCTTCATCAGGCCGATCACCGTACCGGCGCCGCCCATGTCCCACTTCATCTCTTCCATGCCGGCCGCCGGCTTGATCGAGATGCCGCCGGTATCGAAGGTGACGCCCTTGCCGATGAAGGCGACCGGCGCCTCCTTGGCCTTGCCGCCCTTCCACTGCATGACGACGAGCTGGCTCTCCCGAGCGCTGCCCTGACCGACGCCGAGCAAGGCGCCCATGCCCAGCTTGCGCATCTGCGCCTCGCCCAGCACGTCAACCTCAATACCCAGCTTTTCCAAAGACTTGCACTGCTTTGCCAAGCTTTCGGGATAGATGACGTTGGCAGGTTCCGAGACGAGGTCGCGGGTGAAGAACACGCCGTCCGCGATCTTTTCCAGGCTCGCGAAGGCTTTCTTCGCCGCCGCCTCGCCCTCGACCGCGACGGTCAGTTTCTTCAGGGCGGGCTTGTCCTCGTCCTTCTTCTTGGTGTGGTACTTGTCGAAGCGATAGGAGCGCAGCAAGGCGCCATAGGCGATCTGCGCGGCAAGATCGGCGATCGGAAGGGCCAGCCCCTCCGGCGCGTCGACCATCAGGGTCGCCCCTTCCTCGCCCGTGGCGCCAAGCTTCGCCGCCAGCGTGCTGCCGAGGCCCTGCGCGCCGAGCACATCGAGCGCCGACGGCTTGCCGATGCCGAGCAGCAGCACCCGGCCAAGATCGAGACCGCCCGGCGCCAGCACTTCGAGCACGTCGCCGCGCTTGCCCTTGAACCGGCTCGCCGTCATGGCGCGGGAAAGCGCGCCGGCGGTCAGCGTATCGAGCGATTGCGCGGTCGGCCCGGGCACGCAGTCTTCGAGAACGAAAACCGCGACCGTGCCGTTGGCGGGCAGTTTGGGGGCGGCGAAGGCAATCTTCATCGAGAAAAACTCCGGCAAGGCATGAGCAGCCGGAAGGCGATCCGGCCCGGTCGCATCTTAGAAGCCAGCGAACAGGGTTGGGAAGCCCGCTCGACACGCGGGGCCGGCGCGGCTATTGACTGCGGATGAATTCCGCCCCGCCCCCGCCCCCCGCGCCGTTTCCGCATCGGTCGCCGGAAGATGCCGGCGCCTTTCGCTTCGTCGTGGCGCTGTCGCTCGGGCTGTGCCTGTTCCGGCTGGCGGTGCTGTTCATCGGCGTCATGCCGCTCTATCTCGACGAGGCGCAATACTGGTTCTGGGGACAGGATCTGGCGTTCGGCTATTTCTCGAAGCCCCCCCTGATCGGCTGGGCCATCGCGGCGACCACGGCTGTCTGCGGTGACGGAGCGGCCTGCGTGAAGGCCTCTTCCCCCATCGCCTATGGTATCGCGCCGATCTTCGCCTGGCTGCTCGCGCGCAATCTCTTCGGGTCGCGGGTCGGGGTCATCGCGGCGATCGGCTTCGCCACCCTGCCCGGCGTCGCCTTCTCGGGCTTCATCATCTCGACCGACCCCCTGCTGCTGATGTGCTGGACCGGCGCGCTCTGGACCTTCGAGCGCGCACTCGCGACGCGGGAGCGGCGCTGGTGGCTCGGCACCGGTGTCTTCCTCGGCATCGGCATGCTGGCGAAATACGCCATGGTCTATTTCACCCTTCCCGCCCTGATCGTCGTGGCGCTCGGCACCTATGGCAGGGGGAAGCGGCAATGGGGCGGGCTCGCGCTCGCCGGGCTGGTCGGGCTCCTGGTCCTGTCGCCCAACCTGATCTGGAACGCGCTCTCGGGTTTCGAGACCTTCCGCCATACGGCGGCGAATGCCAGCGTCGGTGCCCATATCGGCAATGTCGAAGGCGTCATCGAATTCCTCGGTGATCAGGTCGCGATCATCGGGCCCGTGCTCGCCGTCGTCCTCGTCGCGGTGCTCGCCTGGCCGCGCGGGGTGTTCCGCGATCCAGGCATCCGCCTGCTCGCCTGGTTCTCCCTGCCGATCCTCGGGCTGCTGGTGATGCAGGCCTTTCTGTCGCGGGCCCATGGCAATTGGGCGGCTGTCGCCTTCCCCGGCCTGTCGATCCTGCTCTTCGCCGCCCTGTCGCGGCTCGGCTATCGCCGGCTGATCACGGCGACGCTGGCCCTCCACTGTGTCCTCTTTCTCGTCATGGGGGTGGGACTCGCGGTCGGCAAGGTGCCCTTCGTCACCCTGTCCACCGCGACCGATCCGTTCCGCTGGATTCGCGGCTGGGACAGGCTGGCGGAAGCAGTCGACGAGATGCGCCTCGCCGACTCGTCGCGCCCTCGGGCCGTGATCACGACGGAGCGCGGCGCCACGGCCGAGCTGATCTACCACCTGCGCGACAGCGAAGCCCTGATCCGCCGCTGGTCACGCGACGAGGAAGCGCCGGACGATCATTTCGCCATGGTCCTCGATCTCGAGGACGCGGTCGGCTGCGATGCCGTGATCGTCGCCCGGGGCGACTCGCTGCCTGACGAGCTGACGGCACGCTTCAGCGCGGTCGAGGGCCCCGTCCGGGTCGACATGCGCCCCTATCCCGACCGCAAGGGGACCTATCATCTTTTCGTCGGCCGCGATTTCGGCCGGACGGGCGGCACCGGGAACACTTGCCGCTCTATCACCCGTACCGGGCGGAGGCTATAGTCCGGCGCCATGAACCGCATGACGTCCTACATCAGGCGCCAGATCGCCGGGCCGATGATCTTCTTCACGCTGATGCTGACCGGCGTGATGCTGGTCGGCCAGTCGCTGCGCACGGTCGACCTGATCGTGAACAAGGGCCTGTCGCTGCAAACCCTGCTGGAGCTGACGGCGCTGCTGATCCCGGGCGCGCTGTCGATGATCCTGCCGGTCTCGCTGTTCTGCGCCGTGATGTTCGCCTTCTACCGCCTGTGGCAGGACAGCGAGCTGATCGTCATGTCCGCGTCGGGTTTCTCGGTCTGGAAAATGGTGCGGCCGGCACTGGAACTCGCCACCATCGTCACTCTGATCAGCCTCGCCCTGAACGTCTATGTAACCCCGCTGGGCCTGCGCTCCTTCCGTTCGGAAGTGGCCGAGATCCGGGGCGATCTCGCCGCGGTCTTCCTGCAGGACGGGCAATTCACCGAACCCGTTTCGGGCGTCACCGTCTATGTCCGCGAACGCACGCGGTCGGGCGAATTGCACGGCATCCTCGTCTATGACGCGCGGCGTCCCGACCGGGCCGTCACCATGATGGCGGAACGCGGTGCCCTGCTGTCCGAAGGCGAGGGCACCAAGGTCCTGCTCGTCAACGGCAACCGGCAGGAGAGCGAACTCTTCACCGGCAAGGGCACCTATCTCTCGTTCGAGCGCTATGTGCTCGACCTCGGCGGCTTCGGCGGGCCGAGCGACACACGCTGGCTGAAGCCGGGCGAGCGCTTCATCACCGAATTGCTGCCGCCCTTCGACAATCCGCGCGACGAGGAAGCGTCCGCCAACCTGATCACCGAGGCGCACAAGCGCCTGTCCTCGCCGCTCTATGCCTTCCCGCTCGCCCTGATCGCGGCTTGCGGTCTGCTGTCGGGCGAATATTCGCGGCGGGGCAAATACATGCGCTCGGCCATCGCCGGCGTGCTCGGCCTTGGCTTGCGACTCGCCGAACTCGGCATCGCAGGGCTGGTGACGTCGAATGGCGCCTTCGCCCCCCTGCTCTACCTCGTGCCACTGGCCGGCGCCGTCGTCGCGCTCTTCGTGCTGAAGCCACCGGTGCGGCGGACTGCGGCGCCACCGGAAATCGTGGCCGGGGCCGCCTGAGATGCTGCGGATCGCCCCGGTTTTCGCGCTCTACATGATGCGGCGGTTCCTGTCGGGTCTTGCCCTCGTTTATGGGCCGGTTCTCGCTCTCATCTATATGGTCGACCTATTGGAACTGACGCGCCGCGCTGCGCGCGTGACCAATGTCGACGTCGACTTCTTCACCCTGATGCAGATGTCGGCGATGAAGCTGCCCGGCCTCGCGACCATGGCCCTGCCCTTCGCCTGCCTGTTCGGCGGCATGTGGACCTTCGCGCGCATGACCCGCTCGAACGAACTGGTCATCGCCCGTGCCGCCGGGCTTTCCGTCTGGCAGTTCCTGGCGCCCGCCATGATGGTCGCGCTGCTGCTCGGCATCTTCACCGTCGGCATCGTCAACCCCTGGTCCTCGGCGCTGAACTACCACTACCGCCAGCTCGAGGCGTTCTACATCAAGGGCACCTCGTCCAGCCTTTCGACCGTGACCGAATCGGGCCTGTGGCTGCGTCAGGCGGATACGCAGGGCAGCGCCGTGATCCATGCGCTGTCCGCGTCCGACGGGGGCCTGCGGCTTTCCGCCGTCGTCGTCTTCATGTTCGACCCGGAGGAGAATTTCCAGCGCCGCATCGAAGCCTTCAGCGCCAAGTTCGATGGCGATGTCTGGACCCTATCGGATGCCTGGGTGATCGAGCCGAACGTGCAGCCGCAGGCGGTGCCGGTCTATCGCCTCGCCACCAATCTTCACCCCGAGGACATCCAGCAGAGCCTGGCCAACCCCGATTCGGTCTCCTTCTGGTCGATCCCGCAGTTCGCCAAGCGGCTGGAGGCGGCGGGTTTCTCCTCCACCCGCTATCTGATCCAGTGGCACAGCCTTGCCTCCATGCCCCTGGTGC
>JAQVKV010000109.1 GCA_028694545.1 Zavarzinia sp.
CTCGACCGTGATCGCCTCCGCCGGATTGTGGCTGATGCCTTTCTCGCAGCGCACGAAGATCATGCCGACAGGGCAGAGCCTCGAAAACGCCATGGCGTCGTGGCCGGCCCCCGACGGCAGGTGCCGGACCTCGACGCCCGCGCCAGCGATCGATCGCCCGATCGTCTCGATCAGCCGGGGATCGCAGCGGCAGGCCGAGGCTTCATGGGTCAGGGTAATGGCGATGTCGACTCCGCGTGCCTCCGCGATCTCGCCGATGCGCCGGTCGATGTCGGCGACGGCGCGGCGGCGCGCGGCGTCCGACGGCGAGCGCACGTCCATGGTGAAGCGCACCAGCCCGGGAATGACGTTGACGGCCCCGGGCAGCACGTCGACACGGCCGACGGTCGCCACCAGTTCGGGTTCGGCGCCGCCCCGGGCCTCGACCGCCAGCATCATCTCGGCGGCGGCGGCCAGCGCGTCTCGGCGCAGGTGCATGGGCACGGTGCCGGCGTGATTGGCGGTGCCCCGCACCTCGACCGACAGGCGGCTGGCGCCGTTGATCGCGGTGACGACGCCGACCGGCAGGCCGGCGTCCTCGAGCACGGGGCCCTGTTCGATATGAAGTTCCACGAAGGCGAGGACCTGGTCGCGGCGCCGGGCCGACTCGCCGATACGGGTTGGGTCACAGCCGAAAGCGACCAGCGCCTCGCGCAGCGAGATGCCTTCCTTGTCGCGCAGGGAGAGCGTGGTCTGGTCGAAGGTACCGGCGATCGCCCGCGAGCCCGACAGGGTTACGGGAAAACGCACGCCTTCCTCGTCGCCGAAGGCAATGATTTCGATCGCGAAGGGGAAACGCTCGCCGTTCCGGTGCAATTCCTCGACACAGCCAAGCGCGGCTAGCACGCCCATGTTGCCGTCGTATTTGCCGGCGTCGCGCACCGTGTCGATATGGCTGCCCATCATCAGGCAGGGCGCGTCCGGCGCCGTTCCCTCGTAGCGGCCGACGACATTGCCGATAGCGTCGACATGGGCGGTCATGCCGGCGGCGCGCATCCAGCCCATCAGTTCGGCGCTGGCCGCCTGATGTTCGGGCGAGAGGAAGACGCGGGTGAGCTTGTCCGGCCCGTCCTCGGAGTGGCGGGCGAAGGCTTCCAACCGGTCATAGAGCCGTTGGCCGAGGGTGAGGTCGTTGGCGGTCTGGCGCATGATCAAAAGGATATGGGGGTGTTTTCCGTTCTGTCTTCCGCTCGCTTTCCCAATGGTCCTTCTGCGATTTCCGAAAAATCGCGTCAGGAGGCGCGCAGGGCGGCGAGGGTGGTACGGGTGGAAATCACCTCGATCGACAGTTTCAGGCACAGCAGCGCCGGCTGGCCCCGTTCCGTCGCCGCCAGCGCCCGGTCCAGCGCCGGGGCGAAGCCGGCGGTCTCGCGCACGGTCTCGCCATGGGCGCCATAGGCTTGCGCCAGCGCCGCGAAATCCGGGTTGCTGAGGTCGCTGGCGACGACACGGCCCGGATAATGGCGTTCCTGATGCATGCGGATGGTGCCGAAGGCGGCATTGTCGATCAGGATGATGAGCGGCGCCGCGCCATGGCGGATCGCGGTCGCCAGTTCCTGGCCGGTCATCAGGAAGCCGCCGTCGCCGACGAAGGCGACGACCGGCCGCTCGCCCGCGCATTCGATGGCGGCACCCACCGCCGCCGGCACCGCGTAACCCATGGCGCCGTTGCAGGGGCCGAGCTGGCTCTTGAACCGGCGATAGCACCAGAAGCGTTGCAGCCAGCCGGAGAAATTGCCGGCGTCATTCACCATGACAGTCTCTTCCGGCAGCACCGCCGCCAGATGGGCCATGACCGCATTCATGTCGAGCGGGCCGGGGCAGGGATCGGGCCGCGTGCTCGCCACATAATCGGCACGGACGGCGGCGGTCCAGGCCGACCAGCCAATTTCCGGCGCGGGCAGGGCGGCGGCGGCGGCGGCGAACTCGCACGGCCCCGCCTCGATCGCCAGCGCGGGCTGATAGACCCGGCCCAGTTCGGCGAGATCGGCATGGACATGGATGAGCGGCACGGCGGGGACCGGAATGTCGATCAGCGTATAGCCTTGGGTCGAGATCTCCGACAGCCGCGTGCCGACGGCGAGGATGAGGTCCGCCTCGCGGATGCGGGCGATCAGGCGCTTGTCCACTGCGGTGCCGAGTTCGCCGGCATAGACCGGCAGTTCGTTGTCGACATAATCCTGGCGGCGGAAGGAACAGGCGGTGGGCAGGTTCCAGGCCATGGCGAAACGCCTGATGTCGTCCGCCGCCGCCGCCGTCCAGCCGCCGCCCCCGACGATCATCAGGGGCCGCCGCGCCCGGGCGATCCGCCGTCCCATCTCGGCGATCAGGGCGGGGTCGGGGAAGGGGGCCAGGACCGGGGCCGGGGGCGCATCCGCCACCGCGACCATGTCCTCCAGCATGTCCTCGGGCAGGGAAATGGCGACGGGTCCGGGGCGGCCGCCGGCGGCGACGCGGAAGGCGCGGGCCATGATTTCGGGCAGGCGACGGGCATCGTTCACCTCGACCGCCCATTTCGTGGTCCAGCCGAAGAGGCGGTCGACGTCGATCTCCTGGAATGCCTCGCGGTGGCGCATCTCGCGCCCCACCTGGCCGATCAGCAGGATCATCGGCGTTGAATCCTGCATGGCGGTGTGAACGCCGATCGCCGCATTGCAGGCGCCGGGTCCGCGCGTGACGAAACAGATGCCGACCTCGCCGGTCAGCTTGGCGTGGGCCTCGGCCATGAAGGCGGCGCCGCCCTCCTGCCGACACACGACGCTTTCGATCGAATCATCGCGCTCGTAGAGGGCGTCGAGGGCGGCGAGATAGCTTTCGCCCGGCACCAGGAAGACCCGGCGCACGCCGTTGATCACCAGTTGGTCGACGAGGATGGCGCCGCCGCTGCGTGTCCCGTTGCTCATGACGAATCCCGTTTCTGCCAAGGGCCGACATTCTAGGCGGTCACGGGCGGTTTTGGTCTAGTCTGTCGGCATGGCTCGCATGAGGAGAGGCGATGCAGGTGAACAGGCGGCTCTTGCTGGTGCTCGGGGGATTGCTGGGCGGCGGCCTCTGGCATCGTAAGGCTGCGGCCGGGCCCGCCGTGCCGGCCGATCTGAAGCGTGTGGGCCAGGGCCGCGTGGTCGAGGTGGTGGACGGCGATACGGTCCGCCTCGACAATCGCGAGCAGGTCCGTCTTGTCGGCACCCAGGCGCCGAAGCTGCCACTCGGGCGGCCCGGTTATCCGACCTGGCCTCTCGGGCCCGAATCGCGGGCGCATCTGGCGGAACTGGTGACGGGGCAGCGGGTCGAATTGTGGTCTGGCGGTACAAGGCGCGACCGCCACGGCCGCGTCCTCGCCCATCTCGTCACCGGGGACGGTACCTGGATCCAGGGCGCGATGCTGCGCGACGGTTTCGCCCGGGTCTATACCTTCAAGGACAATCGCGCCGCCATCCGCCCCATGCTGGCGCTCGAGGCGGCGGCGCGGGCTTCCCGGCTGGGGCTCTGGGCCGACACCACCTACCGCGTGCGCCAGGCCGATGAAGCCGGTCTCGCAGCCGAGGCCGGTGGCGTGCCCGGCTATCACCTGGTCGAGGGCAAGGTGCTGCGGGTCGGCCAGTCGCGCGGGCGCTGGTTCCTCAATTTCGGCCAGGACCAGCGCAGCGACTTCACGGCGACCGTGGCGCCCGAGGATACGGATGTCTTCGAAGAGGCCGGGATCGATATCGCCGGCTACAAGGGCCACAAGCTGCGCATTCGCGGCTGGATAGAGGACCGCAACGGCGCCTCCATCGACGTGACCCACCCCGAGCAGATCGAAATCCTCTAGGGGAATTGGCCCCTCACCCCACCCTCTCCCCCAAAGGGGCGAGGGAGAGATGAAGCACGGGGCAGGCCCCCTCGCCCCATTCGGGGAGAGGGCCGGGGTGAGGGGAGAAACACCGGTCTCTCAGGGCCTGTCTTGATCAGGCCTCGAGCCATTCCTCGATCGAGGAATCGGGCAGGAAACAGGCGGCGGCCAGCTTGCCGCCAAAGCCGCAGCCGCCGTCGATGGTGGCGCGGTGCGGGCCGACGGCCGTACCGGCGCCGGTACGGTCGTAACCGCGCACGACCAGTCGGAAGTCGCCATACGGCTCCGCGTCGATGGGAAAGCCGACACCCGAGCCCCACCAGAAAGTGTCGCGCTGTTCGCTCAGGGGGCGGCCGGTGTCGAGCCCGGCGTTGACGAAGAGCATTCCCGCGTCGGTGGAGACGGCATAGCGCCGCAGGCACGACAGCATCTCGTCATGCCCCGGGTGGTCGTGCACGGCCTGCAGCAGGCGCGCGGTCCAGCGTGTGATGGCGATGACGCCGTCGCGGCAATGGCCGAAGCCGCTGTCGGGATCGATTCCATAGGAGCGGATGGTGGCGCCCACGCCCTGGCCGATCATCCAGGACAGCACTTCGCGCGGGTTGGGCGCGAATTGCAACTGGGCGAGTTTCACCCACATTTCTTCCTGCGCGCCACGCAGGTGGATGACATCCCACGGTTCCATGCCGGCCAAGCCGAGAAAGTGGCGGCGGAAAGCCAGCAACTCGTCCATCGTGTCGACCGCCGCCGCGCCATGGCCGATCATGTTCCCGAGATAGACGAGGCGATCCCCCGGTCGCAGTCGCGCGGCCATCTGGTCGTGCAGGGCGGTCAGGCGCGCGATGTCGGCGTGGATGGCGCCGACGCACCAGATCCGCCTGGCGCGGTCGATCCGGCCGTAGATCTCGCTATGCGCGCTTGCCATCACCGTCATGGTGCCCGTCGCTTCCTTTCGCCGCGAATCGATTGCCTTTTGGAAATTAGCCGAATTCTACCATTTCTAGGTTTGGCGGCGAGGGGCACATACAAGACTTTGTGCCCTTGCGCGGGATTCTTCTCTCTGTCCGGCCCGCCAAAGAAAAACGGCGGCGGCATTGCTGCCACCGCCGTTCCGAAAGGGAAGGCCCGGAAGGAGAAGGGGGCGCTCAGGCGGCGCGCAGGACCTTTTCCAGCCGTTCCACCGCCGCGATCTCGTCGATCTTCTCGACCGCAGCGACTTCGCGGGCCAGGCGGTCCAGCGCCGCCTCGTAGATCTGGCGTTCGCTGTAGGATTGTTCCGGCTGGCCGGCGTTGCGGTGCAGGTCGCGCACCACCTCGGCGATCGAGACCGGGTCGCCCGAATTGATCTTCGCCTCATATTCCTGGGCGCGGCGGCTCCACATGGTGCGCTTCACGCGGGCCCGGCCCTTCAACACGGTGAGGGCAGCCTTCATGGTATCCGGGCTCGACAGCTTGCGCATGCCGACCGAGGTCGCCTTGCCGCAGGGCACCCGGAGGGTCATCTTGTCCTTGTCGAAGACGATGACGAAGAGTTCGAGGGCAAAGCCGGAAATGGTTTGGCTTTCGACGGCCACAATCTTGCCCACGCCATGCGCGGGGTAAACGATATGGTCGCCGACCGCATAGTCGACAAGCACCTTCTTCTTCGTCACGACAGCCATTTTTCGTCCTATCTTAGACGGATAGACAATTTGTCCTGCGCGGCCGAGTCCGTCGGGCCTCGAGGCCGCAGGCATAAGCACCATTTGCCAAGGTCGGATGGCGCAAGCCGCCGTTCGGACAAAACCAGCACGCACGCAATCTTCTGTTGCGACGGCATTCAGTCTGGTCCTGAAGGGCGGTATCCTGAGGGATGTGCCAACCGGGTCATTCTTATATCATGCTGCGCGGCGAAAATGAAGCGACAGACACGATGGCCCCTTGACACGGCGCCTATAAAATTTCAGGAGAGGGGTTTGTCGCCGACCTAAGTCTTTGAACTGCTTCACCGAATCGTAATGGAAGCGATTTTTCGCCGCATGGCCATGCATTGGGGCCATGACGCATTATCACCGCCGGCGCGGCGGCGGTGACGGTTCCCGACGGAAAAGCGGGTGCGGCGCGGCAAAAACGCCGCGCGCGCGAGAATCAATCCTGCTTGGCGGGATTGGGAGAGAAGAATTTCTCCAGCTTGTCGGCGACACCCTTGAAGGCGTCAGCCTCGGCCATGGCATCGATCTTGCGGGTGATGTTCGGCCACTGGCTGGCGTATTCGCGATTCAGCTCCGCCCATTTCTCGATGCCGTCCTCGGTATCGGGGAAAATGGCTTCGGCCGGGCACTCGGGCTCGCACACGCCGCAGTCGATGCATTCGTCCGGATTGATGACGAGCATGTTCTCGCCTTCATAGAAGCAATCAACCGGGCAGACTTCCACGCAGTCCGTATACTTGCACTTGATGCACTGTTCGCCGACCACATAGGTCATCTTCCGTCACTCCATCCTGCCAGCCGGGCGTTCAGTCCTCGAGACCGAGCCTGCGGCGCACCCTCTTTCGCGCGGCACCGCTGATCGCGTCTTCGACGTAGATCAATCCGGCGATGCGGCGCATCAGATTGGCTTCAAGGTCGTGCTCCTCGCCGTCGGCATAGATCACTTCCCATAGCCATTCCATCAATTGCTCCCGGCTCGCCGCGTCCATCCCGTCCTTGATCGTCCGGGTGAAACGCAGCAGTTGCGCGGATTCGGCCTGGCGCTTGCCGGCCGCCGCCATCAAGGTCCGGGCCTCGTCCGCGCCCAGGCCGAAACGGCTGGCGAGGATCGCGCGGATCTTGTCCGTCTCGGCCTCGTCGACGTGGTCGTCCTGGGCGGCGGCCTCGAGCAGCAGCACGGCGGCGGCGAAAGACAGGTCGTCCTTCGCGCGGTCCGGCGCCTCGGTCCCCCTGAAATATGACAACAATTTCTCGAACACGGCGTTTGCGTATCACGCGGCAGGGACGACAACAACCCCACGCGGATTGCGGCTTTGTCGCGGCCGGTGATCAGAAGGGCTTGAGCACCATCAGGACGAAGATGCCGATGACGGCGGCGAAGCCCGGCCAGCCCAGCAGGAACCAGCGGCGGAACAGGCGGTGATAGGCTGGCGGCAGGGGAGTGCCCGCCATTTCCGCCGCCCGGGCGAGGTCGCGCATGCGGCGCTGGATGACGA